>JBJTOY010000094.1:0-12871 GCA_046074845.1 Actinomycetes bacterium
CATCTGCCTGCCCCCCTCGTTCACGGTGACGTCCGACGTGTACGTCGGAAACGGTAGCGGCGCGGCCCGACCGCAACGTGATACCGCAGCATGGCCGCGTGTCGCAGGCGTGGTGCATGATCGCTATCGACGACATCGACACGCGCGGAGGTGCGCATGCTGAACGACACCGGCCACGCCGGGGCGGACCAGGGCGACAGTGGGGAAGTACCCACGCTCGTGCCTACAAGTCCCCCCTCGCCCACCACAACGAGTTCAGCGCTCGATGGTGAGCGTCACGGCCTCACTTGACGATGCCCTCCCAGAACATCGCGTCGCCCACGAGGTTCGCCGTCCGGTGCAGACGGTCATCGAGGTGGGTGGCGACGAACTCGGCCGCGGCGCGGGTCGCCGCCTCGGCCTCCTCGTGGGTCTCCCACGCGGTGAGCGACATCACCGTGACGGGGTCGATCTCGATGAGTGAGTACGCCTGGAACCCGGGCATCGAGCGGTAGATCTCGTGGATGCCGCCGGGGCCGAGAGCGAGTTCGGCGACCTCCTTGGAGGTGCCCTTGACGACGTCGTAGGTGGCGATGCGGAAGTGGTTCATCGGAGTGGATCCTCAGTTTGTGTCGGATGGTCGGACTGGATCATATGCAGGCGCGGCGCCAGCCGGTGCGGGGACCGATCGGCCTCACGTCCGAACGAGGTCGAGCGATCATCGGTACGCGACGGGTGCGCACCTGGGCCTATTTGCGTAGGCGGAGCGGGGAGACGTCGATGTGCCTGCCGTTGCGGTTGTGCGGAGCGACGATGCGCAGCGTGCCCACTCACAATCCGCCGATTGAGTTTCCGCGAGACCGCGGACTTCCGGGCCTGGGCGGCAGCGAGCTGGCCGAGTGTCCGGAGCGGAGGCAGGGCTGCGCGGGTCGTGATCCCAGACCGTGGCCGCCAGTCCCTTGCTTCGCAGCAGATCGCCTGTGATGAGTGCGAGCCCCCGAGTGCGGCCCTGGCAACCAACGAAGCCCACGCATCAGCCGCGCAGGGCGGGACCGGGCAGTCATTGCGAGACCCGGCATCGCCCGCCGCAACGAGTCGCTTCGCATGTGGTCGGCTGAGGCGGATGCGACGCGCCGGCCAGACCTGCTGCCATGCAGTTTCCTTTGGTGCTCGGCCACCCAGCTCTTTCCTCTTGGGCTCGCAACGCTTGTCGAACGGCGGAGCGCTCTGCCAAGCTCCTCTGGAATGGGCGAGCCGTGGGGTTGGGCAGGGACGGTTGGAGAGTTTCTCTCGTTGTCTCGAGAGACGTGGCTCACGAGCCTTGCTCGTCACCATGAGGGGCTGATGCAGGTCCCACCCTCGAGGTCGCAGACCGCCGCTTGGGTATCAGAGCACCAAGCGCTTTCGAGCGCGCTGCGCGACGTCTCCTTGGCGGTTCCTGCTGCAACGGAGTGGGGTATCGCCTTCGAATTTGAGCTGCCCCTCGAAGGCGGACGACGGCCTGACGTCGTCGTGCTTGCGGGCGCCGCGGTCGTCGTTCTGGAGTTCAAGGACACGGCGCGTGCTGAACAGGCACACATCGACCAGGTCGCCGCGTACGCCAGTGACCTCGCTGAGTATCACTCTGCTACGCATGGCCGCCGCGTCTCCGCATTCGTCGTGCATCCGCGAGGTGATCACTCGGTTTGGGATGACGAGCGGTCCGTCGCGGTGACCAACGCAACGGATCTCGCTCACTACCTCATCAATAGCTACGAGCCGGGCGTGATCGACCTCCGCTCCTGGCTGGACGCGGAGTACGCACCACTTCCAACGCTGGTGGCCGCGGCGCGAAGGATCTTCCGAAATGAGCCGTTGCCGCACGTGCGGCGGGCGCTCGCGGCCGGCGTACCCGAGACCGTCGAACTCCTCACGGCGCTCACCGATCAGGCAGAAGCCGAAGGGCGCCGTATGTTGGCGTTCGTGACCGGGGTCCCCGGATCGGGCAAGACGCTCGTTGGGTTGAGGCTTGTGTACGAGCGCTCCGGCGAGCATTCCACAGCAACGTTCTTGTCCGGCAATGGTCCATTAGTAGCAGTGCTGCGCGATGTGCTCAAGAGCAAGGTGTTCGTGAATGACCTTCACGCCTTCATCCGCACGTTCGGCCTCAATGAGGCGCGCATACCGCAGCAACACGTGTTGGTGTTCGACGAGGCGCAGCGGGCCTGGGACCGTCCATACATGCAGCAGAAGCGTGGAGTCGATGCATCCGAACCGGACATCCTCGTTGCCGTTGGCGAGCGACTGCCCGGCTGGGCTGCTCTTGTTGGGCTCGTTGGGGATGGGCAGGAAATCCATTCGGGCGAAGAAGCCGGCCTTCGGCAGTGGCGCGACGCGGTAGGTGGGCCACCTGAGCGTGCCGAGTGGGCCATCCATTGTCCCCCGCGCCTTGCGAGCGAGTTCTCAGGCCTCGCAGTTCAGACTCACGATCGACTCGATCTCACGATCTCGCTGCGGTCAAAGCGCGCAGACATGCTGCACGCCTGGGTCGCTCATGTCCTTGAGGGCAGCCTCGCCCTTGCGAGTCGCATCGCTGCGCGCATCCAGGCTGACGCCTTTCCGATGTACCTCACCCGAGATATCGACGATGCGCGGGCGTACGTTGTGAACAGGTTCGACGGTGATCCGGTAGCGAGGTACGGATTGCTTGCGTCATCGCACGACAAAGTCCTGCGCAAGTTGAGTCCGCCAATCGACAACGGCTTCCAGGCCACGACCAAAGTGATGAACTACGCGCGGTGGTACAACGGCGACCTCGCCGATCCGAAGTCATCGCTGCACCTCGAGCAGCCAGTCACTGAATTCGGGTGCCAGGGACTCGAACTCGATCTGCCAATCGTCTGCTGGGGTGATGACTACGTCTGGGACGGTCGAGACTGGCGGAAGCGCCCCGTCAAGCGGCGGTACCGCCAGGAGGATCCAGAGGGGCTTCTCACGAACGCGTATCGCGTTCTCCTGACCCGTGGTCGCGAAGGTCTCGTGGTGTTCATCCCACCGGTTGAGCACCTCGACTTGACCGAGCACGCGCTGCTCGCAGCGGGGGTCCGACCATTGCCGGCTGACATCGGCGGGGCGGATTCCGGCTCGGCGGGTACCCTCGAGCCCGTTCCGAAGATCGGGTAACGAGGACGCAAGGTCTTCTCGCTCGCGTCACTACCGGCGTCAAGGTCTGCGAGCAGTGTCGCTTGTGACGCCACATCAGTATGAATGTCGGGGGCAGGTACCAAGTAATGACAACACTGCGGTTCATGTCTTGGAACTGGAACTGCTTCTCGGATGGGCAGAACGAACGCAAACTCGCCCTGATCAACCGCCTGAACCCGAGTGTGGTCGCCTTGCAGGAGGTTGACAGGGCGGCGTGGATGTTCCTCGAGGAGTCTGCCGAGGACTGGACCCTTCACATGCCGTCCGGGTGGGAGACGGATGAGTGGGCGGAAGATGGTCGTAAACAGCCGATGCCGAGCACTGCGCTGCTCGTTCGGTCGGGAATGACTGTGAGCACTATCGAACCGCCCGACCTCTCTGCTTGGACGAAGCCGACGGGCAGGTGGAGCCAGGAATTCACTGCGACGTTTGCTGGCGACGACACAGAGCAACCGGAGCATCGCGCCTTCATGGGTGCACAGGTCACCGTGGGCGACGCGGTCGTCACCGTGGTATCGGCGCATCCGCCGCACGCTGCAGCGGATGGACCCGAGCAAGAAGGTCGAAGAATCCTCCGGAAGCGACGGACCTATGAGGTCCTGAGGCAGTGGATTGCGGACAAGACCCCGCTCGTGCTCGGGATGGATGCGAATGCCTGGATCGACAGTGGACTCGAACCACTCAGTGACGGTCTCAAGATCGACCCGGGGAACGCTCAACATGACATCGGCCTGTTTCTCTACAACGGATTCATCGATGGCGAGGAAGACGTCGCTGCTCCGCTGGACGCCTTTCGGATCTGGCTCGCTGAGAACGACGTAGCCAGGAAGGACATCGAGACACGTCGCCCGTTCGGTCCGTGGGCGATGACCTACATCCGGAGCACGCAGTACGCGCGTGCCGACCGCCGGGACCTCGTGATGGTTTCTCGTGGCATCGCGGTGACGAACGTGGAGCACAACTACGAGGACTCGGTCGCCGCTGGCAGCGATCACTCCTACGTGCTCTGTGATCTGGAGATCTGAAACCTCGTCCCACTCGGGAATACCGAGCCCCCGCTCGTCGTTGCGCCCGTCACGGCCCTCGATCGGTCAGGGCCGTGGAACTGCAAGACCCATCCAGAAGTCCTGAGAGACCCGGCTCGATGAAGGGCTGGCAACCGACCCACTGGGCACGGTGCCAACGCCGGGAACGATGGAGGAAACCATGACTACGGTCTTCATGGGCTCGCGCGACGCGTACACGTGCGGTTTCGGCCCGGGGCACCACCCCCACCCCGTCCACACGCTGGCGCTCGCCCAGCAGCCCCCCGAGGTCGTGCGGATCGCCCGGATCGACGACGGTCTCGTCACCCTCATCCACGAGGGCGGGGCCGCGTCGTACTGCTGGAACCACGGCGGGATCCACCGGGCCCTCACCCATTCCGACGGCGTGGCGTTCCTGCACGCGGGGTCGGTGCTCCGGGTGGGGGGTTGCCTGTTCTCGGTGAGCGACGAGCCGACCCCGTGCAAGGGCGTCGATGCTCACGCAGACCCGGCGCATCCGGCCTGGGCGGGTCCGTCGATCGACGCGACCCCGCACGAGACCAACCGGGATGGCACGAACGACCACTACGAGCCCGGGCACCATCTCCCGTTCTGGCGCCTCGAGGCCGCGCTCGCGTGCGGGCCCGGGCGCGAGGTCGACGACGTGGACGTCCGCAACGGCGAGGTGGTCCTCGAGGTGGACGGGGCCCGTCTGCGTCGGTTCAACCACAACCCGCGTCGGATCACCGCGGCACTGAGCGAGGTCGTCGACGGTGTGCCGTACCGGCGCCCGCAGGCCCCCTGGGACCCGCCGGTCGCGGAGTGGGAGCGTTGGAGCGCGCCGTCGTTCGGTGACGCGCCGGTCGCCTCGTTGCTCGACGACGAGATCCTTCGCATCGGCGACTGCTACTTCTGGCTCGGGGTCAGCGAGGCCGGGATCGGGCGATGCGGGTACATGAACAGCACCTCGACGCAGTACGCCCAGCAGCGGACGAGTGCCAAGTACCACAGCCGTCTGTACCTGCCGGCGCCGTCGGAACGGGTGCACATCACCGAGATCGCTCGACGGGTGGCCGACGGGTTCGATCCCTGGTTCGGTGCGGCACGCCAGCGGGAGGAGACGGCGACCGGCGTCGTGGTGCCGATCGGCGACGTGTCGACGCCCGAGGCGCGGGCCGAGGCGGCGAAGCGCATCGCCGGATCCCTCGTCAAGGGATTGGGGCAGCGGATGACGTGGACCCGTGTCGGGGACTGTCTCTACGGCCCAAGCCTCCATACGTGACGCGTCGGGGGCGCGACGACGCCCGGGATCCGGGATCGCGTCCGATGGTTCGGTGCCGGATGTCCGACCCCCTCCGCATACTGGAGGGCGATGAGGAGCGGTTGGCGAGGAGCAGGAGACCGATGATCAGCAGGGAACGACGCATCGACGAACTCGGCGAGTACTTCGTCGAGGGCCAGCGCGAACTGCACGAGGGCAGCGCGGATCGCGCCGTGGAGATCTTCGCCGAGCTCGCCGGCGAGTGGGCCGACTTCGACGGCCCGGAGTGCGAGCGCGCGCTCACGATGCGCGGCTTCCTCGGGCGGGCGCTCACCGACGCCCGCCGCTTCGCGGAGGCCGAGATGGTCCTCGCGGATCTGTTGCTCGATCGCGAGCGCGTCCTGGGTCCCGATGACGAGCAGACGCTGGTCGCTCGCGGCAACCTCATGCGGGCGATCGCGTTCGGTGGGCGCCCCCGGGAGGCCATCGTGATGGCCGAGCGCCTCATCGAGGACCGCACGCGCATCTACGGACCCGACGACGTCTCCGTGCACCGCATGGCGGCGCACATCGCCCGGTTCCACTACGAGCTGGACGACTACGCCGAGGCGGCGGCGCGCTACGAAGCTGTGCTGGAGGCCTTCGAGCGGCTCGGCCTCGACGAGACCCACGAGTTCGCCGAGATGACCTACAACGCAGCGGTCGCCGAGGTGAAGGCCGACCCGACCGACGAGACCGTCCGGGCGTTCGCCGAGATGGTGGCCGAGATCGAGGAGGACCTCGGTCCGGACCATTCCTGGTCGATCACGGCCGCCGCGACCTTGGCGGAGGTCCTGGCCTTCTTCGTGGATCGACCCGAGGAGGCCCTCGGGCGTTACCTCGATCTCGTCGAGCGCCGGAGCGCGCTCCACGGCGCTGCGAGCCCCCAGACCCTCGAGACCCGCCGTGCCCTCGCGCGGTGCCTCATCGCCACGGGTCGACCCGGGGAGGCGGTCGCCCACCTCATCGAGGGCGTGCGCGCGTGTGAGGAGATCGGGTACTCGTGCGAGGTGGGCGGACTGCACACCCGCATGGACCTCGTCTGGGCACGCATGCGGCTGGTCCGAAAGCTCGACGACATCGAGGACCGCGGCGTCGAGGGCGACGAGGAGATCGCCGAGCAGTGGCGCCTCGCCGAGTTGGAGTTCGAGGCGCTGGTGGCCGACGCCCGGTACCTCGAGCCGGACCACGGCCTGCGCGTCGCCATCGAGAACGTGGGGCGTGTGCACGGTCTGCTGGAGGACGACGAGTCCGACGTTTCGGAGGCGGACTGGGAGGACGACGACGAGGAGGAACCGCTGCTGGCGTTCTCGGGCCGCACCTTCGACGACCGGCACATGGTCCACTACCGGTTCGGGTTCGGTGCGATCCCGGGGTTCGTGTTCGACGACTTCGGCCTCGGCTTCCTCCACATGCTCGACGGGTCCGACGGCCCGGAGGTGCTCGCTCGGATGTGGGCCTCGCTCTGCGACGATCCGATGCTGGTGTGTGCCGCCGACGAGTTCACGGTCGAGCAGCGTCGCGGCGCCGACGGTGCCCTCCTCGTCGTCATCGGCCTGCCCGCGGTCCGGTCCTCGCACGAGTGCCACGCCATCGGCATCCGGGTCGACATGGGGCACTTCACCCGGCGGTTCCCGGAGGTGGGAGCCCTCCTGTCGCTGCGGGAGCCGGGTGCGGCCCGGATCCTCCACCTCGAGGCGACCGAGTTCGGCGGCACCGTGCTCGGCGAGACCCTCCCCGACGGCACCCACCTCAACCTCGGCCCGGGTCCGGAGCCGTCGGCCGAGGCGATGTTCACCGTCCTGGGCGCGCTCGGTCCCGCCGACCCGGACGCGGCGGCCTGATCGCACGGGGGACCGACGATGTCCGACCCCCTCCGCATGATCTCGGGCAGCCCGGGCGCACAGGACCCGGGGCATCGACAGGGGAGCACCATGCAGCACACCGACCGCCGCCGTACCAAGCAGGCCAACCACCGTCACCACCGCGACGCCGAGCGCCGGGCCCGGCGGCTGCGGGGCACGGAGGGTGTCTCGCGTCGTCACATCGTCCCGGGGGCCGTCGTCCTCGTCGATGTGCCCTACCGCGAGGGCACCGGTTCGAAGCAACGGCCCGCGGTGGTCGTCGGTCGTGACGGCGACCGCATCATCGTGCGCGCCTTCACCACGGTGGAACCCCGCGACCCGCGCGGGTACCAGGAGGTGGAACCGACGTGGAAGAACGGCCTGACCCGGAGGTCCTGGTTGCGCCCGGACACCTGCGTCGTCGCGGGCGAAGCGGTCGTGGAGACCCGAGGCCGGGTCGACGTCGTCATCGACCTCACCGCCGACGAGCCCATCGTCCGCTGAGGTGACGAACCGGTGACCCGCACCCGCAACCGGGCGTGCGTGGGCAAGCGGGCCCACGCGTCGAAGGCCGACGCACTCCAGCACGTGTTCTCGCGTCGGCGCAGCGGCGCGACCAGGAGCGCGACGCAGGCGTATCGGTGTGCCTACTGCCGAATGTGGCATGTCGGACATTCACCGCGGTCGAGGAAGCGCCAACGGCGCTGAAGGACCCATGCGATCGGGACCATCGGCCCTCACCCGGTGAGCGTCGCCTCGGCCACGATGGCGCCATGGCAGGGAACGAACACCCCGCGGGTTGGTACCCCGACCCGCTGCACCGGGCGGACTGGCGTTACTGGGACGGGGAGGCATGGAACGCCCGCGTCGCCGACCGTGACCAGCACACCTGGGTCGACGAGATCTTCGTCGCCGAGTCGAAGGCCCGAGCGGAGGCGGCCGGTACCCCCGAACCTGCGATCGCGCCGCCCCCGGGGCCCCAACCGGCTCCCGAGGTGCCGACGGCGGTCGTGACGCAGGCTGCGGCACCACCGCGAGCGGCGACCCCGAAGCCCAAGGTGCGCGAGCACCGCGTGCGGCATGCGATCGCGGCGGTGAGTCGCCGCATCGCCGCCGACCTCGCGGTGCACTGGCTCGCCTACATCGGCGTGGTCCTCATCTTCGTCGGCGTGTTCGGGTTCATGGTCTTCTCGTTCCGTGACGTGGGCCGGAACCTGCGCCCGGTCGCCGAGGTCACGATCCCCCTCGCGCTCGCTGGGGCCGCGTGGTACCTACGACGCCAGCGCGCCCCGTTCGTGGCCACGCTCGTCGCCGGGCTGGCCGGCGCGCTCGTCCCGATCGCGATGATCACCTCCTTCAACGACGACTTCGGGTTCCCGCCCGACGTCAGCGGCGCGGCTCGCCCCTTGATCACCGGCGGCCTCTGCCTCGTCATCGCCGCCGCGTACGCCTGGTGGACCACCCGACGACCCGAGACCCCGCTGCGGTTCCTCGCCGGGCCGGTCGCCTGGCTCGGCATCGGCGTGTCGGTGGCGGTGTTCGCCGACCCGATCCCGCTCGGCACCGATGTGGCCCGGGCCGACGCCTGGCAGTCGGCCGCCATGCTCATCGCCATCGCCCTCACGCTGCTGGTCGCGCGCGCGTGGCCCGATTCGGTGCTCTCGCGGTCGACGACCGCCGCAGCGTTCCCGGGTCTGGCGATCGCGACGGCCTTCGGTGTCACCGCACTCGTGACCGACGGTGGTTGGTACGGCGCGGGCACCGCCGGAGCGCTCGCCCTGCTCGTGGCCTTCGACCTCCTCGAACCCCGGCTCCGTCCGATCGCGACCGGCATCCTCGAGGCCGTCGCCCTCGGGGCCGCGGTCCTCACGCTCAACCCGCCCGTGGCGTCGGCCTGGCAGTTCGCGGGGTTCGCACTCGCAGTGCTCGCACTCACCGAGTGGACGGCCCGGCGTCGCACGCCGGACTGGCTCCTGCAGACGATGACGGTGTCGGCGCTCGTCGCAATGCTCGGGACGGCGGGTGAGCCGTGGGCGACAGTCGCGGCGAGTGCGATCGCCGCGATCTGGGCCAACGCGCGCCGATACGCGCCGCCGCGGTGGCTCGGTCGTGACCCTGCGCTCATGGGCGTGCTCGCCGCCGGGCTCCCGTTGGGCGTCGCGGCCGGCCTGTTCGCCGCGGTGTCGGTCGGCGTCGCGCTCGCCTCGCTCGCCGCGATCGTCACCGTGGTCGCCGCAGGGGTGCGGATCGACCGCGACACCGAGGACCCCTACTGGCGTGTCTGGATCCCGAGCGCCGCGGCGCTCGTCGAGTTCGGTGTGGTGCTCGCCGCGCTCGCTCCGCTCGACCCGATGTACACGTGGCTCGCAGGCGCCGCCGCGCTGCTCACCGTCACCGCGGTGGCCATGCCGGGTGCACCGGTCTGGCGCCGTTGGGTGATCGCCGCGTCGCTCATCTGGACCGGATGGCTCACCGCGATGGCCCTCGAGCTCGGCGGCACGGTCCCCGCAGTGCGCACCCTCGGCCTCGCCGTGGTCACCGTGCTGGTCGCGCTCGGGGCCCGGAGGGTCGAGGATCGGTACCGCACCCCGCTCGCCGGCCTCGCCGCCGCCTTCGGCGTGTCCACCCTGGTGTCCCTCGGGGACTGGCGGGCCTGGGACCGCGAGGCGTGGGTGATCGGTCTGGCCGCCTATGGCGCCACGGCCGCGATCGGGGTCGTTGCGACGACCTTCGTGCCGCGAGCCCGGCGCGCGCTGTCGTGGCCCTGGGCCATCGCTGCGGTCGGCACGGTCGGCGGCGCCGTCGTGGTGGTGATGGACCGACCCGTCCGGGTGGGCGAGGGCCTGCCGGGATTCACGGCGGCCGCGGCCGCCGCGGTGATCGCCCTCGGCGCATTCGTGCTCGTGCGTCGCTGGGATGCGCCGAGCCTCACCGAGATCGGGGTCGGCGCACTTGCGGCATCGGCGGCGAGCCTCGCCGTGGGGATCGACGCGACCTCCGCCGGCATCGCGCTCGGCGGACTCGGCGTCGGCCTCGTCGCAACGGCCGTGGCCTGTGCGCTGGGGCGGACCCCGACGCCCGACACGCCCCGGACCTTCTCGCTCGTGCAACGGGCCGCGCTCGAGATCGCGACCATCGGCGGGCTCGTCGCGGTGTCGGCGGCCCCGGCCACCGGCGACCTCGGATGGATCGCGACCGCGACCTGGACTGGGGTCGCCGCAGGGACCGCAGCGGTCGGGTGGCGTTGGCGCGTCGCGGGGCTGGCCTCGGTCACCGCGGGGAGCGTCGCCGCTGCGGTGATCGCGCTCGGCGTGTGGCAGGAGTGGAGCACGGCGGACTGGCTCATGGTCGGATCGGTCGCCGCGGCTGCGGTCATCGTGACGGCCACGGCCGTCGCGCTCCTCACCCGGGCGGCCCGCGCCTGGTCACTGCCGTGGCTCGTCGTCGGTCTCGGTGCGAGCGCGACCGCGATAGCCGTCGCGTTCCTCGACCTCGACGGCGCGACGCACGACGGGCCCGGGTACGTGGTCGCCGGCGCGACCCTGTCGTGCGCGATCGTCGGCTCGCTGGCCGATCGTTGGGCCCAGCCGATCTGGCGCTGGATCGCCGCGGTCTGGATCGGCCTCGCCGGTGGCGTGGCCGCGGTGGCCGCCGACCTCTCGACCATCGGCGTGGCCCGCGGCGCGGCGATCGCGGCGATCGGCCTCACGCTGCTCGTCGTCGCGACGTGGCGACTCGAGCACATGGAGGCCTGGCACCGTGCCGGCACGGCCCTCGCCGCGGTCGCCCTCGCCGCGTCGGGCCCCGGCACACTCATCCTCATCGACGAGTCGACCCGGTGGTCACAGGTCGCGAGCCTCGTCACCCTCGTGCTGTTCGCGTGCGCCATCGAGGCATGGACCTTCGGCACCCTCTGGCGTCGGGTGCAGTTGGCGGAGAGCGCACCGTTCCTGCTCGTCGGTGCGTGGTGCGCGTTCGCCGCCGGGTCCTTGAGCGGCAACGCGCAGTGGTACACCGTGCCGATCGGCGTCGCCCTCATCGGGGTCGAGGAGATCCGACGCGCCGATCACCGTCACGCCGGCCTCCCGCCGTACTCGGTGTCGGGCCGGTGGATCGAGTACCTCGGGATGATGCTCATCGTCGCGGCCTCGATGTTCCAGACCCTCCTCGTCTCTCCCTCCTACGCGCTGCTCGGGGTGGTGCTCGGCATGTCGATCGCGACCTGGGGTGCGCTCACCCACGTCCGGCGCCGTGCGGTGTTCGGCACCGCATCGACGGCGCTCGCGATCGTGCTGCTGCTCGGCGAGTACCTCGTCGACGTCGTCCCGATGCGGGCGGGGATGGGCCTGTGGATCTCGCTGGCCCTGCTCGGCGTCGTCGCGGTGGCGGGTGCCGCGTTCCTCGAGCGCGGCCGACACGCCTGGCGGGCGGGGGTCCAGCGGTTCGGTTCCGTCACCCACGACTGGGAGTGACGACGGGGTCGGCGAGTCAGCGCTTGCGCTTGTAGCGCGCCGGGCCGGTCGTCGGCTTCGCGGCGCGGGCGGCGCGCTCGGCCTCCTTGCGGGCCCGACGGGCCTCACGCTTCGCGTCGTCGGCGTCGGCCGCCGCCGCGCTCACCGCGTCGTCGCCGGCCCGGTCGATCTCCGGCTCGGGTCGACCGGCGAGACCGGGGTGTCCGGCGAGCACGGTGGCGCACGCGTCCATCGCGGGCACCTCGCGGTCGATCGCCACGGCGAGGACGAGCGCGGTCACGCCCGCACCGAGCGTGTCCCAGGACGCATCGACCGCAGTGGTGAGTTGGTCGACGTCCGGGTTCTCGGCGGCCTCGCCGAGGGCCTGCACGATCACCGCGAGCGCGCCGCCGGTCAGGTGGTCGAGCACGTCGACGAGGTACTCGTCCGACCGATCGAGGACCCGGGCCCGCACGAGTCGCTGCGCGTTCGGGTCTGAGGTGAGGGCCGTGGGCGGGAGCCCGAGGCGCCGCGCGACGGAGCGCCGATCGAACTCCGGGAGCAGACCCGCGGCACGGTGCACGTCGTCGGCCGTCGTGCGTGCGAGTTCGTAGCGCGTGGTGCTCGTCGGTTCGGCCATCGCCGTCGTCGTCCTCCGGATCGGGTGGGGCGGGGTCGCGAGCATCGCATACGGGGTCGTGCGGCTCAGGCAAAGGTGCGCACCAGGCGCAGCACCGCGGCCGCATCGGGACCCTCTGCGGTGAGCGCGGTGTCGGCCGCGTCGGTGCGTTGCCCAGCGACCCGGCACAGGTCGAGGGCAGATCCGCGCACCGTCGTCGTCGCCCCGTCCACCTCGAGTGCGAGGCGCGCACCCGAGGGCAGCACGAGGTCGAAGGCGACCGGTCCCGGCGGGTCGAGGCCGGCCCGCGTGAACGCGTACGGCACGGTGCGCCAGGCGAGACGGGCGATGTGCGCGATGCGGTCGTCGACCTCGGGCTCCACCCCGAGCGCCGCCGCGACGTCTGAGGTGTGGATCCAGGTCTCGGCGAGTCGGGTCGTGGCGAGGGTGCGCGCGGTGAACGTGCCGAC
>JBJTOY010000095.1:0-20906 GCA_046074845.1 Actinomycetes bacterium
GCCGACTTCGTCGCGTTCTCCGGCCACAAGATGGTGGGCCCGACCGGCATCGGTGGGCTGTGGGGCCGGCGCGGGATCCTCGAGGAGATACCGCCGTTCCTCGGCGGGGGCGAGATGATCCGCGACGTCCGCAAGGATGGCTTCACCACCAACGACGTGCCGTGGAGGTTCGAGGCCGGGACCCCGGCGATCGCCGAGGCCGTCGGCCTCGGCGCCGCCGTCGGGTGGCTCGAGGGCGTCGGCATGGCAGAGATCGCGGCGCACGAGGCCCGACTCACCGAGTACGCGCTCGGGGCACTGACCGACCGGTTCGGCGACGGGATCACGATCTACGGACCCCCGAGGGCCGAGGGCCGCGGATCGGCGATCTCGTTCCTCGTCGAGGGCATCCACGCCCACGACATCTCGCAGGTGCTCGACGAGGACGCGGTGTGCGTGCGGGCGGGCCACCACTGCGCCAAGCCCCTCATGCGGGTGCTCGGGGTGCCGGCCACCACCCGGGCGTCCCTCGCCATGTTCAATGACACCGACGACGTCGACGCCCTCGTGGTCGCGCTGGCCAAGGCGCAGGCGTTCTTCGCCCTCTAGGATCCCCGTCGTGCCCGGACTCGAAGACCTCTACCGCGAGATCATCCTCGACCACTACCGCGCCCCGCGGAACCGTGGCGAGCTGCCCTCGCCCCCGGCCACCCGGGTCGAGGGCTTCAACCCCCTCTGCGGGGACGAGGTCGTGCTCTACCTCGAGGTCAGTGCGGACGGCACGGTGACCGACGTGCGCACCGCCGGTCAGGGCTGCTCGATCTCGCAGGCCTCCACCTCGATGATGAGTGCCGCGATCAAGGGCAAGTCGGTCGACGAGGCCCGTCGCCTCATCAAGGCCTTCAAGGCGCTCATGTCGATCCATGAGTCGAAGCTCGAGGGCGGCGACGCGACGGCAGCCACCGAGGAGGCGCTCGAGGGCGTGCGACTCGGCGACCTCGAGGCGCTCCAGGGCGTCGTGAAGTTCCCGGTGCGCATCAAGTGCGCCACGCTGGCCTGGAACACCCTCGCCCAGGGCCTCGACGAGGCCGCCGGCGCCTGAGCCCTTCGACCCGGTCGCGCCATCCGTGCGCCCCGTGTGGTCGATGTGGTCACCCGGGGACCGGCGGCGGGCCCGTGTGGCGGGCCGGTGAAAAGGGTCACGGACACCTCGCGCGAGCGCGTAGCCTTCCCGACACGGGAATGTCACACCCCCGGGCTAGGTTGCGAAGGTCGTCCAACGAAGAGGAGCACATGGTGAACACCGACTTGGTGGAACTCATCGACGCCGGGCTCGAGCGCTTCGGCAGCCGCGACCTCATCTCGGGTGCGGAGGTTCTCGACTTCCTGCTCGACCTGCGACTCTCGGCCATCACGCCCGACCCGCTCGCCCAGCTCCTCGAGGAGGAGTCCGAGCCGGCCATCGGCTGACCCACCTCGGCCCCGATCCGGGGTCGATCACAACGGGGTGTCCGCCGGCCCGGACGCGCACGCGGCCGCGCCCCGCCTCCGGCGCGATGGCGTGGAAGAATCCCCGCCATCGACGACATCACCCCCTCCCGACCGCCGGGCTCCGGCGATGACCCGGCTCCCCTGACCCGGCGCGAGCGTCGCCTCGCGCGCGAGCAGGCGCCCCGCCGGACTCGACGTCGGTTCCTCACCGCGCTGGCCATCGTCGCCGTGCTCGGACTCGTCGGCGGGACCGGATGGGCCGTCGTGGCCTACTGGCCCTCCAGCGACGACGCGGTCGCCGTGGACGCACCGTCGAGCACGACCCGTTCGACCACCACGACGACCACGACCGTGCCGCCGAGCACGACGACGACGCTGCCCGCGCTCGTCCAACCTGCGCCGGTCGTGCTCCCACCCGTGCCCGGCGGAGTCGTGTCGCAGGGTTCGACCGGGGCCGAGGTCGCGGCCTACCAGGAGCGACTGGCGGCGCTGCACTTCGATCCGGGCACCCAGCGCGGCACCTTCTCCACCGACACCACCTACGCGGTGCACGCGCTCCAGAAGATGATGGGCGTCCCGGTCAGTGGCCGCCTCGGTGAGCCCGAGCGGGCCGCGCTCCAGAACTTCCAGTATCCGACGCCGCTGCATCCGACCGCTGAGCCCGACCGCACCGAGGTCGACATCACCAAGCAGGTCATGACGGTCTACGAGGGCCACCAGGTGCGCCTCATCACGACGATCTCCACCGGATCGGGCGAGCGCTACTGCTACACGCCCTTCTACTCCACGACCCGGGTCTGCGAGAACGCGCTCACCCCGGCGGGCCGGTACGCGTACACGTACTACGTCGACGCGTGGCACCGCTCCCCGCTCGGCCAGCTCTACAAGCCCTTCTACTTCAACCGCGGGATCGCGGTGCACGGGTACCCGAGCGTGCCGGTGCGCCCGGCATCGCACGGCTGCGTGCGCGTCCCGATGCGCATCGCCGACTACTGGGAGACCCTGGTCGATCAGGGTGACCCGGTCTACGTCGACGGGACGACGGCCGCCACGGTGCAGGCCCCGAACGTGGTGAACCCGAACCAGCCCGCGCTCCCCGGCACCCGGACCGTCGGCGGTCCGCCGCGCAGCGCCTCCGGCACGCCGACCACCACCGCACCGCCGTCGCTCGGACCGGTGGATCCGACCCCGACCACCGTCGCACCGACCGAGACCACGGTTCCCCCGACGACCACCTCGGTCGCCCCCACCACCACGACCGCGCCCGCCGGCTGATCCAGCGGGCGCGCACTCGCGGCCGCCTAGAAGCCGGGATCGGCGAACGGGTCGGGGGCGGTCGTGCGAACGGGTCCCGGAACCTCGATGCCGAGACGGGCCGCGATGGAGTCGTAGCCGCCGGCCTCGAGTTCGTCGGCGAGTTCGGGGCCGCCGCTGGTGACGATGCGGCCGCCCATGAACACGTGGACGACGTCCGGCGTGAGCTCGGTGAGCAGGCGCGAGTAGTGGGTGATGGCGAGCACGCCGAGTCCGGTCTCGGTGGTCATCGCCTTGACGCGGCGGGCGACGTCGCGCAGCGCGTCGACGTCGAGCCCGGAGTCGATCTCGTCGAGTACGGCGTAGCCCGGGCGCAGCACCGCAAGCTGGAGGGTCTCGGCCCGCTTCTGCTCGCCGCCGGAGAACTCGACGTTCACGCCACGGGTGAGGAACTCGTCGCGCACCTCGAGGCGGGCGGCCTCGGTGGTGAGGGCATCGTCGAGGCCGGACGGGTCGACGCCGCGGGCGCGCATCGAGGAGGCGAGCAGATCGGCGAGGCGCACGCCCGGCACCTCGATCGGGTACTGCATGGCCAGGAAGATGCCGGCCGCGGCGCGCTCGGAGGTCTCGAGCCCGAGGATCTCGGCGCCGTCCACGGTGACCGATCCCCCGGTGGCCTCGTAGCCCTCGCGACCCATGAGCACGTGCGAGAGCGTGGACTTCCCCGACCCGTTCGGGCCCATGAGGGCGTGCACCTCGCCGGGCCCGACCTCGAGGTCGACCCCGCGCAGGATCTCGGTGCCGGCGACGCCGCCGTGCAGGTCACGGATGGTGAGGCTCACGGCACCTCCACGATGACGTCGTCGCCCTCGATGCGCACGCCGTAGACCGGCACGGGCTTCGTGGCGGGCAGGGTGCGCGGTTCGCCGGTGGTGAGGGCGAAGGACGCGCCGTGCTTCGGGCACTCGATCGTGCAGGCGCCAGCCTCGATCTCGCCCTCGGAGAGCGAGGCCTCGGCGTGCGAGCAGCGGTCGCCGATCGCGTACCAGGCGTCGTCGATGCGCACGACGGCCACCCGGTGGCCGTCGGCGTCGACGCGGCGCGCGCTGCGCGCACCGAACTCGGAGACGCTCGCGACGCGCACCTCAGCCACGTCCGTCCCCCGTGTGGAGGTGGCCCAACTTGTCGTGCACGGCGCGCCGCAACGGGCCGACGAGCGCGGCGACCGGGAGCCGCTCGAAGACGTCCTCGAAGAACCCGAGCACGATGAGCCGCTCGGCCTCCTCCGGCGGGACGCCGCGGGTGGCGAGGTAGTAACGCTGGTCCTCGTCGATCGGACCGACCGCGGAGGCGTGCGAGCAGCGCACGTCGTCGGCCTCGATCTCGAGGTTCGGGATCGACTCAGCGCCGGCGCCCTCGGTGAGCACGAGGTTGCGGTTGCTCTGCGTGGCGGTGGACTTCTGCGCCTCCTGGTGGAGGTGCACGAGGCCCGAGTACACCGAGCGGGCGCGGTCCTCGACCGCGCCCTTGAAGAGCAGGTTCGAGTGGGTGCGCGGCGCGACGTGGTCCTGGAGCGTGCGGAAGTCGAGCATCTGGTCGTGGTCGCCGTAGTAGACGGCCACCTGCTCGGACTCGGCGCCCGGGGCCTCGAGGCGGGCCTCGCTGCGCAGGCGGGCGTACGCGCCGCCGAGCGCGACGGCCGAGGACCGGAGCACCGCGTCGCGCCCCAGGTGCGCGCGCTGGAGGGCGATGCTCCAGGTGCGCGGGCCGTACTCCTGCACCGACTGGTAGCGGACGTTCGCGCCGTCCCGCACGAGGAGCTCGACCACCGAGTCGACGAGGTGCTCGACGTCCGGTGAGCCGAACCGCTCGAGCACCGAGACCTGGCTCGTCTCCTCGGCCACCACGAGGGTGTGCGGGAAGGAGGCGAGGCCCTCCCCGTCGGACCAGTGGAGGACGACGATCGGGGCCTCGACGACCACGCCCCTGGGCACGTGGATGTACGCGCCGCCGGCGAGGAAGGCGTCGTGGAGCGTCGTGAACGCGTCGGGCGACGCGTCGGAGGTGGTGCCGAGGGTGTCGGCGACGCTCGCGTGGTCAAGGGTGGCGAGCCCACCGACCACCACGCCGCGCTCGGCGAGCGCGGGATCGAGTTCGTGGTGCACCACCCGGCCGTCGCGCACGACGATGAGCCCGGCCCGCGTGCCCACCTCGGCGGCCACGGGACCCCCACCGGGCACCGCGTCGACTCCGGGCTGACCGAGTTCCTCGGCCGACATCGGTCGGTAGCGGCCCAGGTCGAGGTCGTCGATCCGGCTGTACCGCCAGATCTCCTCCTCGGTCGTGGGCCACACGAGATCGCCGAGCCGTTCGGCCGCCGCGACGCGCCGGTCGCGGAGCCAGTCCGGACCGCCGAGCGCGCGTGCCGCGTCGACCGTGAAGGGGTGCTGCATCGACATCGGGGCGTCCCGGTCAGCCGACCGAGCCCTCCATGTTGAGCTCGATGAGTCGGGAGAGCTCGACCGCGTACTCCATCGGGAGGGTCTTCGTGATCGGCTCGATGAAACCGTTCACGATCATCGCGGTGGCCTGCTGCTCGGACAGGCCGCGGCTCATCAGGTAGAAGACCTGATCGTCGCCGACCTTCGAGACGGTCGCCTCGTGACCGATCCGGGCGTCCTGCTCATCGACCTCCATGTAGGGGTAGGTGTCCGAGCGGGAGTCCTCGTCGAGGATGAGTGCGTCGCAGCGCACGTGGCTCTTGACGTCGTGCGCACCCTCCTCGACCCGCACGAGACCGCGGTAGGTGGTGCGACCGCCGTCCTTCGAGATCGACTTCGAATCGATGATCGAGGTCGTCTCGGGTGCGGCGTGGGTCATCTTGGCGCCGGCGTCCTGGTGCTGGCCCGCGCCCGCGTACGCCACGGAGAGCACCTCGCCGTGAGCCTTCGGGCCGGTCATGACCACGGCCGGGTACTTCATCGTGAGCTTGGAGCCCAGGTTGCCGTCGATCCACTCGACCGTGGCCTCGGTCTCGGCGACCGCGCGCTTCGTGACGAGGTTGTAGACGTTCGGCGACCAGTTCTGGATGGTCGAGTACCGGATGCGCGCGCCCGGCTTGGCGATGAGCTCGACCACGGCGGAGTGCAACGAGTCCGAGGAGTACACCGGAGCCGAGCAGCCCTCGACGTAGTGCACCGAGGACCCCTCGTCGGCGATGATGAGCGTGCGCTCGAACTGACCGGAGTTCTCGGCGTTGATCCGGAAGTAGGCCTGCAGCGGCATGTCGACGTGCACGCCCGGCGGGACGTAGATGAACGAGCCACCGCTCCACACCGCGGAGTTGAGCGCCGCGAACTTGTTGTCACCCGGCGGGATGACGGTGGCGAAGTACTCGCGCAGGATCTCCGGGTACTCCCGCAGCGCCGTGTCCATGTCGGTGAAGAGCACGCCGAGGGCCTCGAGATCCTCGCGGTTCTTGTGGTACACGACCTCGGACTCGTACTGCGCGGTGACGCCGGCGAGGAACTTGCGCTCGGCCTCGGGGATGCCGAGTTTCTCGTAGGTGTCCTTCATCTCCTCCGGGAGCATGTCCCAGTCGGAGACCTGCTTCTCGGTGGGCTTGATGTAGTAGTAGATGTCGTCGAAGTCGATGTCCGGCATGTTGGCCGAGAACCAGGGCAGCATCGGCTTGGACTCGAAGCGCCGCAGGGCCGCGAGGCGGAACTCGGTCATCCACTCGGGCTCGGACTTGTGCCACGAGATCTCGCGGACGATGTCCTCGTTGAGACCCTTGGTCGGCTTGAAGACGTACTGCTCGGTGTCGTGCCAGCCGAGCTTGTACTTGCCGAGATCGCTTCCGCTGCCGGACACCGCTGCCACCTTCGCCGGTGGGGACCCCCGGGGGTGGGGGGATTTCCACTACCGGGATAGTAACAATCCCCCGGAGCCCCGTCCCAAGCGGGATTCCGGCGGGATCGGCGGGGTCAGCGCAGCGCCGACTGCTGGGTCGTGCCAGCCGGCCGGGTCGTCGACGTAGTCGAGGGACTCGACCCCCCGCCGCCCGAGCCGGAGGCGCCCGCCGCGTCCTGGGCCTGCTTGAGCAGGCGCCCGACCTCGTCGGTGAGGTCCTGGTAGCGACCGAGGTCACCGGCCTTGAGCGCGGCCTGGGCCTGGTCGTAGGCCTCGGCGGCCCGGGCCAGCAACTCACTCACGCTCTGGCCACCCGTCGAACCGCCACCCCCGGTTCCGCCACCGCCGGTCCCGCCGCCGCCCGTGGTGCCGCCACCGGCCCCGCCGCCCTCGAACAGTTGGCCGAGCGCGCCGCGCAACGAGGTGTCGATCACGGCGCGCCCCGCGTAGAACGCGACCACGAACCGGAACGACGGCAGTTGCTGGCCGGTGTCGGCCTGCACGTAGACCGGCCGGATGTAGAGGATGGAGTCGGCGATCGGGAGCAGCTGCATCGAACCCTGGATGACCCGCGAGCCCGTGCGCCCGAGCAACGAGTACTGCTCGGAGATCTGCTGGGTCGTGTTGATCGTGCTGTCGACCTGTTGCGGTCCGTAGACCGAGCGCCCGTCGGGCATGACGAACGAGCGCAACTGGCCGTACGAGCCCTCGTCCGAGTCGGCGACCATGAACGAGACGAGGTTGGTGAGCGCGTTCCCGCTCGAGACCGGGACGAACGGCCGCAGCAACTGGAACCGCACGTCGGTCTGTCCGGGCAGCCTGATGAGGAGGTAGATCGGATCGATGCGCCGACCGCTCGAGGACGCCGCCTGCGGCCGGGCGTTCGCGATCGTCGTGGGGGTCGCGTCGAGCACGGTCGTGCCGACCTCACCCGAACCCGGATCGGGCGAGACGGCCCACAGGTCCGTCTTGTTGTAGAAGGTCGTCGCGTCGGTCATGTGGTACGTGCGGTAGACGTCGGTCTGCGCCTTGAAGAGATCCTGCGGGTACCGCAGGTGCGAGCGCAGGCCGGCCGGCATGGCCGACAGCGGCTCGAAGAGCTTCGGGAACGCCTGCTGCCAGGACCGGATGATCGGGTCCTTGGCGTCGACGATGTAGTACCGGATCGTGCCCGTGTACGCGTCGACGGTGACCTTCACCGAGTTGCGGACGTAGTTGAACTCACCACCGAGACCGCCCTCGCCGACGAACGGCTGGGCGTACGGGTAGTACGAGCTCGTCGTGAATCCGTCGAGCATCCAGATGATGCGCCCGTCGAGGATCACCGGGTAGGGGTCGACATCGAACCGGAGGAACGGCGCCGCCTGCTCGACCCGGCTCCGGATGTCGCGGTTGAACACCATCTGGGTCTTCGGCGTGATCTGGCCTGAGATCAGGAGGTTGTAGTCGTTGAAGCGGGTGGCGAAGGCGAGCCGTCGCACGAACCCGTCGAGCTTGATGCCGCCGTCGCCCTCGTACCGGTTGTAGGCGTCGAGCTGACCCTTGAGCGGGTAGTCGAACTCGTCGCTCTTGGCGTTGACGAGCACGTAGCCGCCGGTGCTCTCGCCGAAGTAGACCCGCGGCTGGGTGAGCGCGACGTCGCCGGTGGGCGGGATGTCCTTGAGCAGGTACTGCGGGGTGCCGTCCGAGGTCGCCTTGTTGGCAGCACTGGCCACCGCGCCGAACCCGTGCGTGTAGACGAGTTGGCGGTTCACCCAGGACTGGCTCGGCAGGTCGGCCCGGTTCAGCTCACGCGGGCTCACCATGACCTGGGTGGTCCGGCCCCCGATCTCGTAGCGGTCGACGTCGACGTCGGAGAACTTGTAGAAGGTCTGGAGGCTCTGGAACGACTGGAAGTTGCGCAGGGTCTCGTAGGGATCCCAGAGCCGTGCGTTCTCGACCGTCGCCGCGTTCTCGACGATCTTCGCCGCGTCGAGGTCCTCCTGGTAGTCGAACGCGGTGACGCCCACCTCGGACAGACCGAACGCATCGCGGGTCGCGGTGATGTTGCGCCGGATGTAGGGCTTCTCGCTCTGCAGCTCGTTCGGATTCACCCGCACCGACTGGTAGATCGCCGGGAAGATCGTGCCGACGACGAGCGCCACGAAGGCCCACAGCCCGACCGCGATCACCGGCAGCACCCAGCCCCGGCGACGGATGTTCCACACGAAGAGCCCCGCCGCGACGATCGAGATGACCACGAGCAGGTTGAGCGCCGGGAGGTGCGCGGCGACGTCGGTCTTGCTCGCGCCCGCGACGACGCCGCGGGACGAGAAGTTGAGGTTGTACCGGGCGTAGAAGTACTGGCCGGTCTTCACCAGGGCCATGACCGCGAGGATCACCGAGACGTGCGCCTTCACCTGCGGGGTGACCCGGGACTGCGCCGGGCCCTGCAGGCGGATGCCACCGTTGAGGTAGTGCATGACGATCGTGGCGACGAGCACCACCACGAGCGCGACGAAGAGCCAGTTCAGGAAGAAGTTGATGAACGGCAGCTGGAAGACGTAGAAGCCGATGTCCTTCCCGAACTGCGGATCCTTCCGTCCGAACGAGACACGGTGGGTGAACAGCACCCACTGCTGCCACTCCCCGGCGACGGTGGCGCCGACGACGATCGCGAAGAACGCCGACACGAGCACCCGGATCCGCCCCGAGTACCGGGCCGCGCTGTCCTGGTACCGCGATGCGAGATCCTCCACCGGCGGCACCGGGCGGGCCTTGGGCGCGAGGCGCTCGGCGATCGCGAGGCTCGTGTACATGAGCACGAAGAACGTGGTGAAGAACACGAGCCCGAGGCCGATCTTGGCGAGGAGCAGGCCCCGCCAGATCTCGGAGAACCGGACCGAGGAGAACCACAGGTAGTCCGTGTAGAAGACCGCGATCCCGCGGAAGCTGAGGAACAGGACCACGAGCACCACGCCGAGTGCGATGAGGCCGCCCCGGAGACGGCGCGAACGCGGCGGTCGGGGTGCGGTGCTCATGGTGCGCATCGGGATGAGCCTAGAGGTCGGTCCGGGACTGCGCTGCTCGCGGCCCCGGGTCCGCCCCGATCGCGACGCGCCGGGTCGGGGTCGGGTGCGGCCCCCGAATCAGGCGTGCGCCGGGGTGAGCATGCAGTGGCACCCCGGGTGTGCCGGCGGGTACTGCTGCCCCGTCGGGAACGCATCGCCGCGTCGTGTCGCCTCGAGTGCGTTGTCGTCGCAATCGGCGCAGCGACCGACCTCGGCCGGGACCCACCGCAGCAGCGTGCCCTCCGGCACCGCGTCGTGGACACCCCGGGCCCACGCTGCGGCGAGCGCATCGGCCACCGCGTCCTCGAGCGGTGCGCCCTTCGCCTCTCGGTAGGCGGCGCCGATCGCACGCGGGGCGCCGTCATCACCCTCGGACCCGTGCACCTCGATCGCGGAGAGCAGGCGGGCGCGCAGCGGCGCCGCTATCGCGGCGACCGCCGTGGCCACGAGTTCCGCGGGGACCTCGGGCGCAGGCTCGGTCGTGTGCGTGGTGTGCGCACCGGTGTAGGCCGCCGCGATCGGCGGCGCGAGCACCTCGGCCCAGACGGCTGCCCGCTCGTCGTCGTCCCCGACGACGCGGTTCGGATCGGGACGACCCTTCGCGGTCCGGAGCCGGTCGAGCACCGCGTTCTGGTCGTCCTGCAGGGCGCGCTTGACCCGCTTCACGAGGTCGCGCTGGAGCGGTGCGAGCACGACCTCGCGCTCGGCCCGCACGGCCTCGTCGGCGTCCGCGGGTTCGGCACCGGGCTCCTCGAGCGGCGTCGGCACGGGCTCGTCGACCGGAGGAACCGCCGCGGTCGCTCTGGGCTGGGACTCGAGCGTTGCTTCGGGCGCACCCTCGGCATCCGGGGACTCCGCGTCGGCCCGGAGCCGGGCGAAGATGTCCGAGACGGCCGGCCCCTCATCGGACGCCTCGGCGTCGGCATCCGCCGGGACCACGAACCCCTCGACCACGAACTCCTCGGCGACCGCCGAGGCCGCCTCGTCCTCACCCTCGACGACGATGACGGTGACGGACTCCTCGACCCGGATCCCGTCCTCATCCTTGATCCCGAAGGTCTCCCGCAGGCGCCGGCGCCGGCCGCGCAGGACCGGCGCGTCGGGCGCCGGGACCGAGTCGGACTCGGCGACCGGTGACTCGGCGACCGGTGACTCCACCGCGACGGGCTCGGGCGCGATGACCGGTTCCGGGGCTTCCGGGAGCGCCACCGCGGCGGCGAGTTCGTCGTCGATCTCGGGCGCCGCGCCGGCCGGAGCCGGCGACGCCAGGACCGCGGCGCCCCGGGCCTCGACCTGACCGAGCGCCTGCGTCGCATCCGAGAGGGTCTGCTTCACGACCCGGTAGGCACCGAGCAGGCGGTCGCGCCCACCGCGCAGTTCCTCGATCTGGGCGGTGAGCAACTCGCGGCGCCGTGCCAGGTCGGCGAGCACGCGCTCGCGGACCGCCTTCGCCTCGGCGAGCATGTCGCGACCGGTCTGACGGGCCGACTCGATCGCGGATTCGCTCTCGACCCGTGCCTCCTCGCGCACCCGCGCCGCCTCCTGCTCGGCCTCCTCGCGCACCCGGGTCGCGTGGGCCTCGGCCGCCTCGCGCGCTGAGGCCGACGCCTCGGCCGCCGCCACCTCGATCGCGGAGGCCGCAGCCTCGGCGGCCTCGGTGCGCTCACGGGCCTCGTCCTCCGCGGCCTCGCGGGTCGCGCGCGCGGACTCGTCGGCCTCGCGCAGCAGTTCGGCGGCGCGGTCCTCGGCCCGGGATCGGATGTCCTCGGCCGCCTCCTGGGCCGAGCGCAGGACCCGGGCCGTCTCCTCACCGAGCGAGTCGAGCAGTTGCTGCTCGGTCGGCGCGGGCGGGTTGCGCAGTTCCGCCTCGAGCGCGCGGATGCGCTCACGCAGCGCGTCCTCGCGGTCGTTGATCGCGCCCACCTCCTCGGCGACGCGCGTGAGGAAGGAACGGACCTCCTGCTCCGAGACGCCGCGCACGGCGCGGCCGAAGGATCGCGAGGCGATCTCGTCCGGGGTCAACTTCGGGCTGCTCGACACCGCGAGCCGGCGCACATCACCGCCGGGCACTGGCCACTCCTGCGTTCGTGGGTGCTGGTCTACGAGTGGCTGATGTTACGAGTGTTGAGCATGTGAAGCGAGGGATGCGAGCGGATTCCTGCGGCCCGGGCGGGTAGGAGGCTCAGGCCCCGGGCCGCCGGACGGCCCGACCGCCGTGGGCCTCGAGGACCCGGACGGCCTCGTCGAGGGTCCGCACGCCCACGACCTCCATGCGGTCCCCCGCCCGCGCCCGGGCCTCCCGCACCTCGCCCCGGGGCACGAGCATGAGGCGGGCCCCGGCGGCCAGGGCGGCCACCGTCTTCTGCCGCACCCCGCCGACGTCGCCGACGTTGCCGTCGGTGTCGATCGTCCCGGTCACCGCGACGTCGCTCCGACCGGTGAGGGATCCGGGCGTCATCTCGTCGATGATCGTGAGCGTGAACGCGAGCCCCGCCGACGGACCGCTCACCGCGCCGGGGTCGATCGTGATGTCCACCGGGTAGTCGTAGGACAGGTCCTTGGTCGTCGGCGCGATGCCGATGTAGGCGCGACCCTCGAGCGGGCCCGAGGTCGCGGTGCGCGAGGTCACCCCGACGGCGATCGGCGCTTCGGAGGGCGGCCGCTGCACGGTGAAGGTGAACGTGGTGCCCGCGGGTCGGGCTCGCACCGCGTCGCCGATCTCCTCGGCCAGGGTGATCGGTCGTCCGTCGATCGCGGTGATGACGTCGCCGCGCCGCAACCGCCCGGCGGAGGGGCCGCCCTCGGAGACCTCGACGACGATCGCGCCCGAGCCGGTGACCGGCACCTCGTAGCCGAGGTACCGCAACGCCTCCGCCTTGGCCTCCTGCTGCGACTCGGTCATGAGTTGCTGGTTGAGCCGTCGATCCTGGGCCGGGGTGCTCCGACCGAGGTACTGCCGCTCGCCCACGACCTCGTCGTCGTCCGACATCGAGGCCTGGAGGAACCGCCACACGTTGGGTCGCTCGTTCGACACGGACACGGTGAGGAACAGCAGGTCGCCGCGGGACGGGTAGGTCCGCGCGCCCTCGATCTCGACGATGGGCTGGACCGGGGTCGCGCTCCCGGGCGAGAAGATCACGTACGGCAGGCGGATCACCGCGCCGGCGACCGCGACGAGGGAGACGAGCGAGACGAGGACGATGCCCACGATCGCCGCGGTCCGCGTCGGACGTCGGGCACCCGGGACCGGTGCACCGGCCGGCGGACCGGTCGGCGGCGGGAACCCGAGCGGGTCGGAGGGACCGCCGGACCCGGGGCGTGCGGCGTCGTCGGGGCTTCGGTCCATGGTGCCTGCAGCCTGCCACGTCGCCGCCGCCCGTCGGGATCGCCGCCCGGGCGGGCGCGCCTGCGACGATGGGACCGAGCGCGCGACCGGCGAGCACCGAGCCAGGAGCAGTCCCCATCCCCGACGGCCGACCCGACCCGATCACCACGGCCCGACTGGCCGCCGTGCGCGCCGGGTTCGACCCGACCCCCGACCTCGACGCGATCGAGTCCGCCGAACGGGACCCCGACCCACGCGTGCGGGCCGCCGCGCTCGGGGCCCGCGTGCGGTGCGGCATCGATGCGCGCGGGGCGTGGCGCGGGGCCTGCGGCGATCCGGACCCGATCGTGCGGCGGCGGGCGGCCGAACTCGCGCCGCGGGTCGATGAGGCGGACCTCGACGCGCTCCTCGGTCTCGGCACCGACCCCGACGCCTCGGTCGCCGAGGTCGCGGCCTGGGCGCTCGGTGAGCGCACCGAGACCGCGGACCGGGGCGCCGCGATCGACGCGACGCTCGAACGCCTCGCGCGGGATCACACCGACCCCCTCGTCCGGGAGGCGGCCGTCGCAGCGCTCGGCGCGCGGGGCACGGGGCTCGCCACGATCCTGCACGCGTGCGGGGATCGCCCGGCGATCCGCCGCCGGGCCGTGCTCGCGCTCGCGCCGTTCGAGGGGCCCGAGGTCACCGCAGCACTCACCGTCGCGCTCGGGGACCGGGACTGGCAGGTGCGCCAGGCCGCCGAGGACCTGCTCGGCGTGGACGCGAGCGCCGAGGGTCGGGACCCCGACGACGGGACGGGCCCCGCCGGGTGACCCGCCACGATCAGGTGCGCGGGCTCCCCATGAACATGTCCTTGAGCAGGTCGAAGGACTCGAGGCACCGGCCCGCGCCCTCCACGACGCACTCGAGTGGGGCATCCACGAGCCGCACCGGCAACGAGGTCTCCTTCGAGATGCGCAGGTCGAGGCCGCGCAGCATGCCGCCGCCCCCGACGAGGTTGATGCCGTTGAGGATGAGGTCCTGGGCCAACTCCGGCGGGGTCCGGCTCAGCGCTGCGATGACGGCGTCGCAGATGGCGCGCACCTGCTCCTCGATCGCGTCGCGCACCTCCTCGGGCGTCAGCACGATCACCTTGGGCAACCCGGACATGAGGTCCCGGCCCCGCACCTCGGCCCGAAACTCGTCCGGGGTCGGGTAGGCGGAGCCGATGGCGAGCTTGATCTCCTCGGCCGTCCGTTCGCCGATCGCGATCCCGTAGGTGCGGCGCACGAACGCCTGGATCGCCGCGTCGATGTCGAAGGAGCCGACCCGGACCGCCTCGAGGGAGACCACGCCGCCGAGCGAGATCACCGCGACCTCGGTCGTCCCGCCGCCGATGTCGATGACCATGTTGCCGAGCGGCTCGTGGATGTGGAGGCCCGCACCGATCGCAGCGGCCATCGGCTGCTCGATGAGGTGGGTGCTCGCCGCACCGGCCCGCCGGGCCGCCTCGAGCACGGCCCGCTGCTCGACGTGGGTGATCGCCGACGGCACGCAGATGAGGACCCGGGCCCGGTACATGCGGGAGACGCCGGCCCGCTGGAACAGCAGTCGGATCATGCGCTGGGTGATGTCGAAGTCGGTGATCGCCCCACCGCGCAGCGGGCGGACCGCCACGATGTAGCCCGGGGTGCGCCCGATCATCTGCCAGGCGTCGTGCCCCATGGCCAGCACGTCCTGGGTGCGGCTGTTGAGCGCGATCACCGTCGGCTCGTTGAGGATGATCCCCTGGCCGCGCGCGTACACGAGCGTGTTCGCCGTCCCGAGGTCGATCGCGAGGTCGCGGGGCACGTCAGCGATCCTCGCGGTGCCGGAAGCGCGAGTGCTTCGCCCGGGGGGCGAGCGCGTCCCGTCGCTTCTCGAAGTGCGAGATGTGGTGGTGCATGCCGCTCGGGCCCCGGTGCCGGACCATGACGATCGCCACGCCCACGGCGATGAGGACCGCGATGAGGAGGAGGTAGATCACGAGCGCACCTCGTCCACCGGGCGCACGTCGTGCGCGTCGAGGCCCCAGTCCGAGCCGCCCGACCAGTCCTCCCGCTTCCAGATGGGGGCACTCGCCTTGAGGGTGTCGATGCAGAACCGTGCGGCCTCGAAGGCCTCGGGCCGGTGCGGAGAACTCACGGCCACGACCACGGCCGTGTCGCCCACCGCGAGCTCCCCGGTCCGGTGCAGGAGCGCGATGCGCTCGACGACGGGCCAACGGGCGCGGGCCGCTCCGGCGATCTCGCCGAGGACGCGCACCACCGCCTCCTCGTAGGCCTCGTAGGCCAGGGCACGGACGCCGGGCCGATCCACCGAGTGGTCGCGGGCCACGCCGCAGAAGGTCACGACGGCCCCGGAGGCGGGGGTCGTGACCCAGGACGTCGCCGCCTCGACGGGGAGGGGCGCGTCCGTGATGGCGAGCCAGTCGGCCCGGTCCGCGGGGGGAAGCACGGCACCCATCGTAGGGCGAGGGCCCGCGGTCAACCCCGGCCGACCCGTCGGTACACTCCGCGCCCATGGCGGGGCGGACACCGGACCCGGGCGGCGGCCGGGGCGACGGACCGCAGGATCCCGACGATCGGCCGCCCGCCGACGCGCCCCGGGCGTGGCTGCATCCCTCGGAACTCGGCGGCCGGTTCGACACCCCGGCGGCCGGCATCCCGGCCGTCCCGACCCCGCCGGCCCCCGCCCCCGGGCGGGGGGCGCGGGTCCTCACGCTCGCCGCCGCCGGCCTGCTCCTCCTCGTCGTCGGCTTCACGGTGGGGGCCCGCCTCGCCCGACGGGATCCCGATCCGATCGCCGCACCGGCGGCGGCGCGCACCGTCGCGCTCGACCCGGCGGGCGCCGCACCCGCCGCCCCCCTCCCGGATGCGTCCCACACCGCGACCGTGGTGGCGCCCTCGGGCCGACGCAGCGCGGTGTGCGTCGACGGGGGCATCGTCACCGCGCTCGAGGGCCTCGACGTCTCGGCGGTCGCGGTGACCACCGGCGGGTCGACACGGACGGCGTTGCTCGCGGCGGCGGACCCGGTGTCGGGGCTCGCCTACCTCGTCGGAGCCGAGTGCGCCGCCGGACCGATGGACCTGCGGGTCGGGGCGAGTCCGTCCCCGGGCGCGAGGGTGCGCGTGCTGGCGCGCCCCGCCGGCACCACCGGGGTGCGGGTGCGGGCGGTGCGGGTCCTCGCCGCCGGTGGGCGCGTCGCCGGGGTCCGGGAGGGCACCGCGGTGCTGCGCGCCGACCCCGACACCTCGATGCTCGGCGCACCCGTCATCTCCGGGACCGGCGCACTCGTCGGGATCGTGGTCGGTCTCGACGCCGACGGCGCCCGCGTGGTCCCGACCGCGATGCTGCGGCGCGTCGTCGCGCAGTTGGTCGCCGGGCGACCCGCGCACGGTGGGTGGCTCGGGGTCGGCATCGACGCGTCCGGAGCCGTCACCGCGCTGGCCGGGGGTTCGCCGGCGGCCGCCGCAGGGGTCGAGGTCGGCGACACGGTCTACGCGGTCGGCGGCCGGCGGACCGCAGACGCCGAGGCCCTGCTCGTCGAGCTCCAGGCCCGGGCTCCCGGCGAGCGGATCCAGCTCACGCTCGAGCGTGCGGGTCGCACCCGCGACGTCGAGGTGGTCCTCGGGTCCGGGCCGGTCGGCGGCTGAGCGGACGTTTCCGGACCCCGAGCGCGAGACTCACCCCATGAGCGACGCCCCGACCACCGAGCCCGCCGGGTCCTCCGAACTCTCGGACCTCGACCGCGACCTGCTCAACGCCGTCCAGTGGGACTTCCCGCTCGACCCGGAGCCGTTCCGGGTGCTCGGTGAGCGCCTCGGCATCCCGGAGCCCGAGGTGCGCGAGCGCATCCTCGCGGTGAAGGCGGCGGGCGTGCTGCGCCAGCTCTCGGCGATCTTCGACACCCGGGCGCTCGGGTACACATCGGCACTCATCGCCGCACAGATCGACCCCGACCGCATCGACGAGGCGGCCGCCGCCATCAGCGAGCACCCCGGGGTGAGCCACAACTACAAGCGCAACCACGCGTACAACCTCTGGTACACGCTGGCCACGCCGCCGGGTGAGGACTTCGACGCGCACGTCGACGCGCTCCACCGCGCCAGCGGTGCGATCGTCACCCGCACGTTGCCGACCCTCGTGCTCTACAAGATCGGCGTGAAGCTCGACATGACGGGTCGCACGGCAGCGGACGCCAAAACCGAGGTGCTCGAGCACGAGCGCCCCGAGCGCCGGGCCGAGATGGCCGCGCCGGACCTCACGCCGCTCGAGATCGCGGTCATCCGAGTCGTACAGGAGGACCTGCCCGTCGTCGAGCGCCCGTTCGCCGCGCAGGCCGAGGTCATCGGCTGCACCGAGGAGGAGCTCCTCGACACCCTCCGGTCGTTCCTGGAGCGCAAGCTCATGCGACGGTTCGCTGCGGTCATGAACCACCGCTCGGCCGGCTTCAAGGCGAACGCCATGGGCGTGTGGGCCGTCCCCGAGGATCGCCTCGGCGAGATCGGACCGCAGATGGCGGGGTTCGCCGCGGTCAGCCACTGCTACCGACGACCGACCTACGAGGACTGGCCGTACACCGTGTTCACGATGGTGCACGGGCGCAGCGCCCGCGACTGCGAGGCGACCATTGACGCGATCCGGAGCGAGACCGGCATCGAGGAGCACGCGCTGCTCTGGTCGGTGAAGGAGTACAAGAAGACGCGGGTGAAGTACTTCACCGACGACTGGTCGGCGTGGACCGACGAGCACCTCTCGGGCGCGTCGGCCTGAGAACGCCTAGCGCCCTCGCCGCAACCGGGCGAAGACGAACGCTCCGAGCACCACGGCCCCGATCGCGAGCACCGCACGGGGCACCGCACCGGGCACGGGACGACCGGCCGGCCGGCCCTCGAGCGCCTCGAGGATGCACTCCTCGTTCGTGAACCGGGGCCGCCAGCCCGCGGTGGCGAGGCGGTCGGTCGCGAGCACCCACGGGTGTTCGAGGTGCGCCACGACGCTGGGCGACACCCGACCGGCGCCGCTCGAGAACGATCGGCCGAGGATCCGGGTGAGGAGCTCGGCGGGCAGGGCCGGGTTCCGCCGACCGCCCACCAGTGCGTCGAGGTCGGCGGCGGCCATCGCGCCCGGCGCGGCGACGTTGTACGCGCCGGGGAGATCGCCGGCGACGGCCGTGAGCACCGCCGCGGCGACGTCGTCCGGATGGACGACCTGCACGGGGTTCGCCGCACCCCGCACCCGCGGGCGCCACGGGCCGACGAGCACCCGGGCCCAGGCGTGGTCGGCGCCGCGACCGAGCACCGGCGCGGTGCGCAGCGTCGTGACGGTGACCTCCGGGTGGTCGGCCCGCCAGTCGATGAGGAACCGCTCCACCTCGGCCGCGTGCGCCGCGGTCGTCTGCCCCGGCACGGGACGCAGCGGCGCGTCCTCGGTGAGTGGCTGCGGGTTCGTGGGCCACGCGCCGTAGACGGTGGCCGGTGCGACGCGCACGACCCGGGTGACCCCGGCCGCGGCGGCCGCGTCGAGCACGCGTCGGGTGCCGATCACGTTCACCTGCGCGGCGAGTGTCTCGTCGATGATCGGATCGACGATGGCGGCGAGGTGGATCACGGTGTCGACGCCCTCGAACCATGTGACGAGGTCGGCGGTGAGGATGTCACCGGTCCGTTGCTCGGTGCCCGCGGGTCGATCGGCCGGTTCGCGCAGATCGATCGCGACGATCCGATCGACCGTCGGCGTCGCCGACAGGGCTCGCAGCACGGCCCGCCCCACGAGGCCCGAGGCACCCGTGACCGCGACCGTCGAGGTCGCCGTCGCGACGGAACCGTTCGACTGCTCGTTCCCTACACTGACCATGTGAGCGACACCCCGACCCCGGACGATCCGAACGCCGGATCCGGCGACCCGTTCGGGCCGTTCGGCATTCCCGGCTTCGATCCGACCTCGATGAACCTGGCCGATCTCATGCGGTTCCTCCAGTCCGAGGGTCCGGTGAACTGGGAGATCGCGCACCAGACCGCAGGCTACGTCGCGCTCGACGGCGAGCACGATGCCGCCCCCGAGCCGGACGAGGTCGCCGCGCTCGAGGAACTCGCCCGGACCGCCGCCGGGGTCGTGGCGGCCGAGACCGGCATCACCGAGGTCCTCTCGGCCCCGGTGCGGGTCGTGGGGCGCGCCGACTGGGCCCGTATCCAACTCGACGCGCTCAAGCCCGTGCTCGAGGCACTCGCAGTGAGCCTGCGCGGTTCGCTCGACGACGTCGCCCCGGACCCCTCGGAGCTGCCGCCCGAACTCGCCGGTCCGTTCGCCGCCCTCGGACTCGGCGGCGACGGGTTCGGGGGGATCATGGGCATGGTCGCACCGATGCTGCTCGGCACCCAGGCGGGCTCGATGGTCGGGTACCTGGCCCAGCACGCGCTCGGTCGCTACGACCTCCCCCTGCCGACGACCGACGTCGCCGGTCCGACGTTCGTGCTGACCAACCTGCGGACCTTCGAGGAGGAGTGGTCCATCGAGCCCCGCGACCTCCGGTTCGCGGTCGCACTCCACGAGGCGGTGCAGACCGCGGTGCGCAGCCGCCCCTGGGTGCAGGCCGCGCTGAGCCGGCTCGCGATCGAGTTCGTGTCCGGGTACGACCTCGACGTCTCGCGTCTCGAGGACCGGTTCGGCGAGATCGACCCCTCCGATCCGGCCTCGCTCGCCGGGGCGGCCGAGCGTCCGGAGGAGATCCTCGGCGCGATGCGCAGCCCGCGCCAGGACGACGCGGCGCGCCGACTCGAGAGCCTCGTCATCGCCATCGTCGGGTACGCCGACGCGGTGCTCGCCCACATCGCGACGCCGCTGCTCCCCGACTTCGGACGGATCCACGAGGCGATCGTCCGCCAGCACGTCGATCAGGGCGAGGCCGGGCGGTTCGTCGAGGGTCTGCTCGGCATCCGCCTCGATCGCGACGCGGTGGCCACCGGTCGGGCCTTCACTGACGGGGTCGCCGAGCGGGCCGGTGCGGCCGGACTGCACCGACTGTGGGAGTCCGAACGGATGCTGCCCACCCCGAACGAACTCGCCGCCCCGGGGCTCTGGCTCGCGCGGATCGACCTACCGGAGGACTGAGGCCTCACCGGGCGCGCAAGGCGCCGGTTACAACCGAGTCAGGACGTACGCCACCAGGCTGCGTTGTCCTCAAACGAGAACGAGTCCTCGACGTAGATGACTCCCGTCGGAATCTGAGCAGTTGGGATCACCAAACACACGTTTCCCTCGACACTCCCGCCCGAGAATACGCTCGGCTGATCTCCGAGCGCGTTTGGTTCGACCGCCATACAATCCGAATCTGAGTATTTTCGATTGTCGCTGCCAACGAATCCAACGCCGATCGATGACGATGCTGAGTCGTCCCCTGAGCCTCGGTAGGTAGCACGTACGCGCACCAGCGAGTACGTGCTACCAGCCGGCGCTGGATCGTTAAACATGTTCTCGTTTCGCATCGCAGCGTTCGCATCTACCTGGAACCCAATGACCGCAACCTCCCAGTCGCCGAGGGTGGCGACTGTCCCGAGCGCGAGCGGCGCGCCTCGCGAGCCCGTCGTCGGGGCAGCGGTCGTTGTGGTCGGAGGCTCGGTCGTCGTCGTGTCGCGGGTCGCATCACCCGTCGACTCCTCGCTTCCACTGTTGGGCATCGAGGAGTCCTCACTTGAGCCCGCGATTGCAACGACGATCGCAATGAGAACGAGGACGCCAACAACTGCGCCTGCAAGCGCCGCCCACTGGGGAACACGCCGCTCTGAGGAGCCAACTGTCTCCGTGGTCTCCGCTCGCGGCGAGTCGGCCGCGGGGTCCGTCTGACCGACGGGCTGAACGTACGGGTCCGAACTTGG
>JBJTOY010000096.1:0-6061 GCA_046074845.1 Actinomycetes bacterium
CCGTCGCCGGCGACGCCGCGGGCCTCACCCGCACCCCGCTCGCCACGATGGACCAGACCCGCAAGCAGGCCCGCCTCGACTTCGACGGCGTGCCCGCCACGCCGCTCGGTGACGCGAGCGCAGGGTGGCCGGCGCTGTCCAAGACACTCGATCAGGCTGCGGTGGCGATGGCCAACGAGAGCATCGGGGGCGCGCAACGGTGCCTGGAGATGGCGGTCGACTACGCAAAGGTGCGCGTGCAGTTCGGCCGTCCGATCGGCTCCTTCCAGGCCATCAAGCACAAGTGTGCCGACATGCTGCTCGAGGTGGAGTCCGGGAAGTCCGCGGCCTACTACGCGGCGTGGGCGGCGGCGGAGGACAACGACGAGCTGCCGGTGGTGGCCAGCCTCGCCAAGGCCTACGTCTCGGACGCCTACTTCCACTCGGCGGCCGAGAACATCCAGATCCACGGGGGAATCGGCTTCACGTGGGAGCACGACGCGCACCTGTATTTCAAGCGCGCCAAGAGCTCCGAGATCCTGCTCGGTGACGCCACGTACCACCGTGAGCTGCTGGCGCAGCGCATCGGGATCTGAGTCCACCCGCTCCGTGACCATGTGAGACGCCCCCGCTGCAGGCGGGGGCGTCCGCACGAGGTGACCATGGCACTCGTCGTCGGCATGCTCATCCTCGGGGTGATCTGTGCGATCGCGGCCGCGCTCGTGTTCCGCGAGGCCGCCCGCATGCAGGAGCGCGCCCCGCTGGCGGTGTTCGATCCCGACGACGCGTACGAGTTCGTGGTGGCCCACCTCGACGACCTCGTCGCCTCGACGCTGACCCCCGAGGACGTGCGACGCATCCTCGGGTTCCAGATCGAACACTTCAAGCACGCGGGCGTCGCCATGAACGGCTCCACCTCGACGCCCCCGGGACCCGTCATCATCGGTGGGGCCGAGACGGTCGACCACGTGCTCCGCCGCTGCGCCGAGACCGGCGAGGCGTACCTGCCCGAGCAGGTGCACGCGGTCATCGAGTGCCAGCTCACCTACCTGCGGGCGATCGGTGCGATCGGCCGCGTCGCCGGCCCCGACGACGGCCCGGGTCGGGTCGACGGCGCTCGCTAGGCTCGCCCCCATGAGCCGTCCCACGCGTTTCGAAGACTTCCAGTACGTCGGCGACAAGCGCACCCAGGTCGTCTACGACCTCGACGCGCCGAGCCTGGACCCGGCGATCGTCGAGGAGCTCATGGCCTCGGAGCAGTTCATCTGCTTCGGGCCCGACACGCTCCTCGAGGCCCGCAACCGCGGGTACAAGCCGCACCGGAGCGTGCGCACCGCCGACGCCGAGGCCTGAGCCGCGCGCATGCCCCGCGCCATCGACGTCCACGTCCACCCCTCGACCCGCGAGTGGGTCGACGGCGCGATGGGGGAGTTCCGGCCCGCGTGCGAGGACTACTTCCACACGCACCTGCCCGAGCACAGCGTGGACGAGATGGCCGAGGTGTTCCGAGCCGCCGACGTGCTCGGGGTGCTGCTCGCGTGGGACGCCGAGACCAGCACCGGGAACCCGCCGGTGAGCAACGACTTCGTGGCCGGCTGCGTGGCCGCCCACCCCGACGCCTTCCTCGGCTTCGCCAGCGTCGACCCGCACAAGTCCGATGCGGTGGTCGAGCTCGAGCGCGCGGTGCGATTCCTCGGCCTGCGGGGTCTCAAGATGCACCCGGGCGCGCAGGCCTTCGCGCCGGACGATCGGAGCGTGTACCCGATCTGGGAGACCGCGCAGGCGCTCGGCATCCCCGTGCTCATCCACACCGGGACGACGGGTCTGGGTGCGGGCATGCGCGGCGGGGGTGGCGTGGCCCTCGGCCTCTCGAACCCGATGCTCATCGATCGGGTGGCGATCGACTTCCCCGATCTCCAGATTGTGATGGCGCACCCGGCCTGGCCGTGGCAGGACGAGCAGTTGGCGGTGCTCGCACACAAGCCGAACACCTGGATCGATCTGTCCGGCTGGTCGCCGAAGCGCTTCGCCCCGGACCTCGTGCGTGAGATCCGCGGCAGGTTGCAGGACCGGGTGCTGTTCGGGACCGACTACCCGTTCCTCACGCACGAGCAGTGGCTCGGTGCGTGGGCCACCCTCGACGTCCCGGACGCGGTCACCGAGAAGGTGCTGCTCGCCAACGCCACGCGCCTGCTCGGGCTCTGAGGCGTCGGGCGCTGACCCGTCGAGCGCGGAGTTCCGCGGCGGCGGGCCGGGCTCGGCTCAGACGACCGGGGCCTCGAGGCCGCCGGGGATCGACTCGGCGACACCCTTGACCCGCGACTCGTACGACTCGTCGCTGACGGCGGGGTGCGACGCGAGCGACGTGGGGTCGTCGGGGAGGCCGTCGAGGTCGACCCACGAGGTGCAGCCGCCGTACGCGTCCGCGTACGGGACCGTGATCGGTTCCTCGAGCACGTGGACGCGCAGGGCGAGGATCCAGAGCGGGTCGCGGGCCTTCCATGCGAGGCGCGAGCCCGCGTACTCGGTCGTCCAGATGAACTTCCCGTCGAGCGCATCGAGGACGGCCGGGTCGGTGACCGTGGCGATGCCGGTGATGTCGGCCCAGCCCTCGACGCGGATGGCGCGCGCGGGCGGCGCCGCGGCCGCGGTCTCGTCGACCCAGTGGCGGTAGGCGGGCTTGAGGAGCTCGGGCCGCTGGTGCTCGACGGTGGGGTACAGCCACAGCCGGGTGCTGCGGATGCCGAAGTGACGACCCGCCTCGCGGATCCCGCCCTTGCGGACGTCGAGGATCTGCTCACCCGCGAGCAGCGCGCGGACGACCGCGGCCCACTCCTTGTACGCCGGCACCATGGTCGAGAGGGTACCCGGGCCGCTCGGGTGATGGTCCGGCGTGCGGCGGACGCGCGCCCCCCGGTACGGTCGGCGGAGCGCACAGCGGGGGTGAGGAGCGGGGTGGACGATTCCATCGAGGTCGACGGCATCCGGCTCGCCGCGCACTGGGCCCGCCCGGCGCGATCGGGTCGGGTCCCGGGACTCGTGCTCTCCCACGGGTTCCCGCTCCCGCCGCGCGGTCAGGTCGCCTCCGGCATCACGTTCCCCGATCTCGCCGACCGGATCGCCCGCGACGCCGGGTGGGCCGTGCTCACGTTCAACTTCCGCGGCACCGGTGGGTCGGACGGGGACTTCTCGCTGGACGGCTGGCGTCGCGACCAGGCCGCGGCCATCGACGCCATGCTGGCCCGGCCCGACGTGAATGGGGTCTGGCTCGTGGGATCGGGCGTCGGCGGAACCCTGTCCATCTGCACGGCCGCGGCCGACCCGCGGGTGCGCGGCGTCGCGACGCTCGCCTCGCCCTCCGGGCTCTCCCGGTGGACCGCCGATCCGATCGGGTTCCTCGCCGAGGCTCGCCGTCTCGGGGTGTTCCGCGATCCGGAGGCCCCGCGCGACGTCGCGGCCTGGACCGCCGAACTGTCGCGGTTCGATCCGCTGGCCTGTGCCGAGGCCCTCGCGCCGCGTCCGCTGCTCATCGTGCACGGCTCGGACGATCCGGTCGTCGCCCCGACCGAGGCGGTCGAACTCGCGGCCGCGCACGGCTCGGCCGATCTGCGCTTCGTCATCCACGGCGGGCACCGGATCCGGCACGACCCACGTGGGGTCGCAACGCTGCTGGGCTGGCTCGACCGACAGGTCCTGCCCCTCGGTGCGTCGCCGCCGGAACCGGTCCCGACCGGCTGAGGCGCGCTCAGGCCGCGATGCGGGCCGCCGCGAGGACGTCGGAGAGGGTGTCGGCGAGCGTGCGCTCGGGGACCCATCCCGTGTGCGCGCGCAGTCGCTCGGCGCTGCCGATGAGCGGTGGCGGCTCGACCGGTCGGACGAGCGCGGGGTCGGTCTCGAAGGTGATCGCCCGGGTCGCCGCCGCGGCGAGGAGTTCTGCGATGTCGCCCACGGCCGTGCTCACCCCGCTGCAGACGTTGTACGCGAGGCCGGGGTGTCCATGGAGCGCGAGCAGACGGTAGGCGCGCACGACGTCGCGCACGTCGGACAGGTCGCGCATCGGGGTACGGGACCCGATCGCGACGGTGTCCGTACCCTCGCGCTCGGCCCGAGCGATGCGCGCCGCGAGCGCCGGGACGAGGAACCGGTCGGTCTGGCCCGGCCCGGTGTGCGGGAACGGCCGTACGCACACGATCTCGAGGTCGGTGGCGCGGCCCATCTGCAGGGCCACGGTCTCGGCTGCGGCCTTGGCCGCGCCGTACGGCGTGACCGGACGCAGCGGTGCCGACTCGTCGACCGGGAGCGCATCCGCGTGGACCTCGCCGTACTCCTCGGACGATCCGATCACGACGACCCGGCGGATCCCGAGCGCCGCGGCGGCGGCGACGACGTTGAGCGTGCCCTCGGCGTTCACCCGGAACTGCGCGGCCGGGTTCGACCACGACTCCCCGACGTGGCTGAGCGCGGCCAGGTGGTACACGACCTCGGGGGACGCGTCGGCGAGGTGGTCGCGGACGCCGTCGGCGTCGGTGACGTCGAAGCGCTCGGGCCCGGCGGCATCGAGACCGGTCACCTCGTCACCGTTCGCCTCGAGGTGCTCGGTGAGGTGGGGCCCGACGAAGCCGCGTGCGCCCGTGACGACTGCTCTCACCGCAACCTCCTCAGCGTGGGCCGACCGCGAGACGGTACGCGCACAGGTGGGCATCGACCGCGCGCGCCCACGTGAAACCGGCGGCCCGGACCGGCCCGGCCGCCCGGAGCCGTCGGGCCTCGGTCGGATCGTCGAGCACCGCGGCGAGCGCGGTGGCGAGGAGGTCGGGTCGACCCGGGGGGACGAGGCGGGCCGCGTCACCGCAGACGTCGGCCATCGCGGAACCGCTCGTCGTCACGACCGGCGAGCCGCAGGCGAGCGCCTCGAGGGCCGGGAGCCCGAAACCCTCCTCGAGCGAGGGGTACGCGACGGCTGCGGCCCGGCGCAGGAGCGGTGCGAGCGCCTCGGCCGGGATGTACCCCGGTCGGAGGATGCGCGTCGTGCACCCGCTCGTCGCGATCGCGTCGCGCACGGCGTCGGCTCCCCACCCGTCGGCGCCGGCCAGTACGAGGCGGAGCTCCGGGTGCGCATCGCTGAGCGAGGCGAAGGCGCGCACGAGCGATGGGACGTCCTTGCGCGGTTCGATCGTGCCGACGAAGGCCACGTACGGCTCGGCGACGCCGGTGGACGCGAGGATCCGTCGGTCCGCGTCGGCGTCGCCCTCCGGGGTGAAGCGGGCGTGGTCGACCCCGTGGGCCGCGACGGTGACCGGGGCGCTCGGGTGGACGACGGCCTCGAGGCGTCGAGCGGTGTGGTCGCTGACGCAGATCAGTCCGTTCGCCCGCCGCGCCGCGGCACGGATCATGCGCTGGAAGAACACGACCTTGGAGCGTTCGTGCCATTCGGGGTGGTCGAAGAAGGTGAGGTCGTGGATCGTGATGACGCTCGGCACCTCGATCCGCAAGGGCATCGTGTAGTGCGGTCCGTGCCAGAGGTCGGCGCCGATCCGACGGGCCAGTCCCGGTGCCCGCCGCTGCTCCCACAGGAGTCGGGCGGGCCGGCGGGTGGGCACCTCCGGGAGCAACTCGGCCCCGGGTGCGAGCGCCGCCCAGCGATCAGCGTCGTCGACGCGGGTGACGAGGACGAGGTCCACCTCGGCGTGCTCGGCGAGTCGACGGGCGATCTGGATCGTGTAGACGCCGGCTCCGACCGGACGCGCGGGCACGGCGGAGACGTCGAGGAGGACGCGCACGGCTGGGGAGTCTAGGAGCGGCGGCGCCGGTGCGGCCCGGGTCGCTCGACGGCCTGTTCGAACGCGGCGCGGTGCGCCGCACCGGAGGCCTCCCAGGTGAAGGTCGCAGCGCGGGCCCGACCGCGCCGGGAGAGTTCGGCCCGCGCCGCGTCGTCGCGAGCGAGTTCGATGATGGCCTGCGACCAGGCCGCCGGGTGGTCGGGCGGGACCAGGATGCCGGCGTCGGCGACCACCTCGGGGAGGCTCGTCGCATCCGACGCGACGAGTGGCGTGCCGTGTGCCATCGCCTCGAGCGCCGGGAG
>JBJTOY010000097.1:0-6915 GCA_046074845.1 Actinomycetes bacterium
CGGTGGGGGCCGTCGTCCGGGCGCACCGTGCGGAGCGGGAACGCGTGGAGACGGCGGCCTCGAACTCCCGACTCGCACTGATCGTGGAGGCCTCCAGCGACTTCATCGGGATCGCGGACGCATCGGCGAACGTCGTCTACGTGAATCCGGCCGGCCTGACCATGGTCGGCCGCAGCTCGCTGGACGAACTCCTCGGTGCGTCGATCGCGGCCTGCCATCCGGCATGGGCGGCCGAGCGGGTGGCAGGCGAGGGGATCCCCCACGCGTTCGAGCACGGCTCGTGGCTCGGCGAGAGCGCGTTGGTCCGCCCCGACGGCACCGAGATCCTCGTCTCCCAACTCGTCATGGTGCACCGGGACGCGAACGGGGCGGTGGAGTTCCTCTCCACCGTGGCGCGAGACGTCACCGCCGCCCGTGAGTTCGAGGCGATGAAGGACGAACTCATCGCCACCGTGAGCCACGAGTTGCGCACGCCGCTCGCCGCCATCACCGGGGCGCTCGCCCTCATCGAGGACACGGGTGACCTGCCGGACGAGGGTGAGGAACTCATCGAGATCGCGGCCGCGAACGGCCGCCGTCTCCAGCACCTCGTCGACGCGATTCTCGACGTCGAACGCCTGCGGTCAGGGATCGCCGACCTCGAGTTCGTGCTGCTCGATGCGGCCGAGGTCGCCGCCTCGGTGGTCCGGGAACTCGAACCCATCGCGAGTGCGGCCGGTGTCAACCTCGTGCACGACGCGACCTCGGCGATCGTCCGGGCCGACGAGATGCGCCTCGTGCAGATCATCTCGAACCTCGTGGTGAACGCGGTCGAGTTCTCGCCCGAGGGCGGCACGGTCCGTGTGGCGGTGCGTCCCGAGGCGACGGAGGTCGTCGTGGCGATCTCGGACCAGGGGATCGGCATCGATCCGGCCCTGCACGATGAGATCTTCGAGCCGTTCCGCCAGGCCGACCAGTCCTCCACCCGTCGCGTCGGGGGTTCGGGGCTCGGGCTCGCGATCGTGCGGCTCGCCGTCGCCCAGCACGGCGGCGTGATCGAACTCGACTCGACGCCCGGGGAGGGCTCGGTCTTCACCGTGCGGCTCCCGCGTGCCGATGCGGGCTGACGAGGTCCTCCGGGCCGTCACCGACGCCATCCGCGAACGGCGAGATGCCGTGCGGGTTCGGACCCAGGAGCTCGTCGACGCCGCGCTCGATCGGGTGTTCGCCGAACCGCTCCCGGTCCCCGATGCGGCGACCGCCCGGGGCCTGCTCGCCGACGACCGGCTCGTCACCGACTCGGCCGAGGTCGGCCAGCGCCTCACGCGCTTCGCGGTGGTCGGTGCCCCGGTGGTGCTCTCGGTCTGGCGTCGGATCGGACCGACGGCGCGTCTGGCCGGCCGGGTCACCCCGGGCGGACGCAGCGTGCGCTTCGCGCTCACGCTCGTGCCCGCGACGGCCGCCCTCATCGGCTCGGCCCGCCACGGGGTGCACGAACTCCAGGTGCTCGCCTCGTTGCTCGTCGCCCGGTTCCGGGCCGCCGGCATCACCCCGGACCGCGGGTTGGTCCGAGCCGTGACGTTGAGCGTCTACCTCGATCCCGGTCGGCCGCCCGACCTCGACACCCGGGTCACCACCTCGTCGACGACGCTGGCCCGACGTTGGATCGTGCGCACGATCCCGTGGTGGTTCCAGGGCGATCCGTCCAAGAAGACGAACCGGCGCATCCGCGCGATCGAGGGGCTCGACCTCGCGGCCCTCCACGCCACGTGGCGCGCCTCGACCGTCATCGACATCTGATGGTCACGGCGTTCCTCGTCGCCTTCGGTGTGGTGTTCGTCGCCGAACTCGGCGACAAGAGTCAACTCATGGTGCTCACGCTCGCCACGCGGTTCCCGGCCTGGCGGGTGCTCGGGGCGATCACGGTCGCCACGGCCCTGATCCACCTCATCAGCGTGCTCGTCGGCGGCGCGGTCGCCGCGGTGCTGCCGACCGAGGCGATCACCGTCGCGGCCGGCCTCGCCTTCATCGGGTTCGGCATCTGGACCCTGCGGGGCGACGACGGCCCGGACGAGGGCACCACGGTCTCGGGCGGACGATCGCCGATCGTGGCCGCGGCGGTGGCGTTCTTCCTCGCCGAACTCGGCGACAAGACCATGCTCGCCTCGATGACGCTCGCGGCGCGCAACGGCATCCTCGGTACTTGGGTCGGGGCGACCGTCGGCATGGTCGCGGCGGACGCGATCGCCGTGCTCGTCGGCGCGACCCTCGGACGCCGCCTGCCGGCGCGTGCGATCCGGCTGCTCGCCGCCGGGTTGTTCCTCGCCTTCGGTGTGCTGCTCGTCGCGGAGGGCCTGCGCCGCTGATCGGGGCGGCGCCGCCCCCCTCGACGGTGGGCCTCAGCGCTTCCAGAGCCCGAGCAGCTGGTGGTACGAGGCGTTGATCTGTACCGGCCTCTGCGTGCCGGGCTTCCCGGCCTCGTTCGGCAGGTTCGGACCGATGATGTCGCGGATGCGGTCGTTCGCCGCGATGTAGGTGTCGTTGTACCCGAACCACAGGGCGCTCACGGTGCTCGACATGTGCCGGAACAACTTCGTGTAGATCGTCTTGCGGGCGGCCGGGTCGGTCTCCACCCGGCCCTCCTCGAGCAGCCGGTCGATGACCGGGTCGTTCAACTTGCCGAAGTTGATCGGCGAACCGGAGCGGAACCACACGTAGAGCGTGTCGGGGTCCGAGCCCGGGTAGTTGCGCCAGAGGAACGCGTCGGTCCGACCGGCGAGCGCGAGGTTGATGATCTGGGCCTCGTCGACGGGTGCGGGGAGGTTGACGGTGATCCCGAGCTTGCGGGCCTGCCGCTTGATCTCGGCCCCCACGTCCTGGACGCCGGGATCGAAGGTGGTCTGGAGGTCGAAGGTGAACTCGCCGCCGTGGGCCTTCTTGTACGCGGCGACCATCTTCTTGGCCTTGGCGACGTTCGGCTTCGGGAAGGTCGACCTCTTCGAGTAGCCGAGCACCTTCGAGTCGACGACCTCCTCGGCCACCTCGCCCTCGCCTTGGTTCGCGAGCAGGTTGAGCGTCTGGAGGTCGAGGCCCATGGCGAGCGCGCGGCGGGCGTTCACATCGTCGAAGGGCGGACGCTGGGTGTTGAACAGGACATTGTTGATGTCGCGGAATCCCGGCTTGTTCTTGAGCACGTAGGTGTCGGCGAGGCTCCGGGCGGCCTTGGCGTTGCGGCCCGCGCCGAAGAACGTGATGTCGAACTGGCCGCCCTGGAGCCCGTTGATGCGTTGGGTCGTGTTGCCCTGCACCTTGAACGTGATCTTGTCGAGCAGTGGGTAGCCCTTGCGCCAGTACTTCGGGTTCCGCGCGACGGTGACGTCTCCGGTCGAGGGGTCGTAGGTGTCGAGGGTGAACGGTCCACTGCCGATCATGTTCGTCGCACACGTCGCGTCGTTGCGCAGCTGCGCCGGGGCGGCGATGCCGGTCCGGCCCGCCGAGAACAGGTACGCGGGGAGTGCCGGCCACGGCTGCTTGACGGTGATCACCACCGTGAGGGGGTCCGGTGCGGCGACGTCGGTGACGGGCGCCCAGAGGAACTGGAGCAGCAGGCCCTTGCGCCACGCGTCGATGTTCGTCTTGACCGCCTCGGCATCCACCGGGGTGCCGTCGTGGAACTGGATCCCCTCGCGCAGCCCGATCGTCCACTGGTCGAAGGTCGCGTTCGGCGTCACCGACTTGGCCAGGTAGGGCACGTACTGGCCCTTGTCGTTCGGCACCGTGAGCGTGTCGTACATCGACTGGGCGACCATGATCCCGGACGCGCTCATCTGGGCCCGAGGCAGGCAGAAGGAGGTCGTCTTGCCCGGGATCGAGTACACGATCGCGCCGCCCCGCTTGGGCTTCGGTGCGGCCGTGGCCGGCAGGGCGGCGGCGCCGATCGCAGCGGTCGCGAGCAGGGCGGCGGCCGTGGCGGCCAGCGTGCGGTGGCGGCGGATCGAGATCATGGTCCCCCCAGGGTCGTGCGGTGAGCGGTCAGTCTGGCCGATGGCGGCGGTGCGGCGGATTCAGGTCATCCGGGCGACCGCGTCGATGGCGGCCGCGAGTTCGGCGTGCCCGAGTTCCTGCGAGAAGTGTCCGGCGCCCTCGATCGTGCCGTGCTCGCAGCGGGCGGCGCCCGGGACGTGCTCGACGAAGTATCGCTGGCCGTGGCCGGTGATGGGATCGGGCGTGCCGTAGCGGGTTGCGAAGGGCTTGTCCCAGGTGTCGAGCACATCCCAGGCCGCCAGCATGATGCGGGCGGCCTCGGCCTCGGGCGAGGTCGGGACGAGGGACGGGAACACGAGCGCCCCCGCCTGATGGGTGCGGTCCGGGAACGGCGCGTCGTAGGCCGCCTGCTCGGACGCCGAGAGTTGCCCCGGCATCGTGGCGGCGACCATGGCCCCGCAGTCGAGGTAGTCGAGGCCCGCGACGTAGGCCTGCCACTGGGCGAACGCGCCGGTCTGCTCCTTGAACTTCCGGGCGAGGATGCCGTTGCCGATCACGATGGCCCGCACGGCCTCCGCCCGCTGGGTCACGACGGCGAGGCCGACGAGGCTGCCCCAGTCCTGCCCGAAGAACACGGCGCCCGATGGCACGACGGCGTCCCACCACGCGCCGATCCACGCGACGTGCGCCGCGTAGGTGTAGGCGCTGGTCGCGACCGGCTGGTCGGAGCGACCGAACCCGACCTGATCGGGGACGAGCACCCGGTACCCGAGGTCGAGCAGGTCACGCACCATGTGGCGGTACAGGTAACCCCAGGTCGGCTCCCCGTGGAGCAGCACCACGGGGGTGGCGTCGCGGGGGCCCTCGTCGATGTGGGCGACCGAGATCGTGTCGACCTCGGGCACGGTCGGGCCGGCGGGTACGCGCACCTCGCGCCGCTCGTACGGCCAGTCGGGGAGTCCGGCGAACCGGTCGTCGGGCGCACGGACCACCGCAGGCGAACTATTGGCAGTCACGGTGACGACAGTAACCGCCGCTCGGTGCGCCCGCCAAGGGCTCGCGTAACCTGCGGTGCCGGATCCGTCGACGAAGGTGACCCCGTGCTGCGCAGCGTTCGAACCGTCCTCACCCCGGTCCTCCTCGCCGCCGCGCTCGCAACGACCGGACTCGTCGGCGTGATCGCTCGGGCCACGCCGGCCGCCGCCCGAACCGGCGCGTGCTCCGTGCCGGCGGGCTGGAGGTCGGTCCGTGCGGCCGCGGTCGAGGGCTCGACCTCGCGGCGCACGCTGACCTCGTTCGACCGCACGCGCATCAACCTCAATTGGTTCCCGAACCCCGAGGCCTCCTCGTCCGATCGGCGTCCCACCATCCTCATGGGCCCGGGGTGGGGTCAGGCGGGGGACACGAACATCCGGGCGACCGGCGTCCTCGGGTCGCCGCTCAGCATCGGCGCGCTCTGGGACTCCGGGTACAACGTGCTGACCTGGGACCCGCGCGGGTTCGGGCAGTCGGGCGGACGGGCGACGGTCGACTCGGCGCAGTTCGAGGGTCGTGACGTGCGCTCGATGATCTCCTGGGTCGCGCAGCAGCCGGGCGTCGCCATCGACGAGCCGGGCAACCCGCGCCTCGGCATGGTGGGTGGTTCCTACGGCGGCGGCATCCAGTTCGTCACGGCCGCGATCGACTGCCGGGTCGACGCCATCGCGCCGATCATCGCCTGGAACTCGCTCGTCACCAGCCTCGGCAAGGCGGGGACGCCGAAGTCCGGATGGAGCGGCATCCTCATGGCGGCGGCAGCGGGCGGCAGGGTCGCGCCGCAGGTCACGAAGGCGAACGAGGCGCAGCTCGCGACGGGTCGCGTGTCGAAGCAGTCGCTCGCGTTCTTCGCGAGCCGCGGTCCGGCGCCGTTGCTGAAGCGGATCCACCAGCCGACCCTCATCATCCAGGGCACGGTCGACGGCCTGTTCACGCCGACCGAGGCGGTGCGCAACTACGAGGTCCTCCGGGCCAACGGGACGCCGGTGGCCATGGCCTGGTACTGCGGCGGCCACGGCACCTGTCTCACCGATCCGGGTCCGATCGACCCCGGCGCGCTCTCGGTCGCGTGGATGGACCGGTTCGTCAAGCGTGAGCCCTCCGAGCCGGTGCTGCGCGGCTTCGAGTTCGTGGACCAGGACGGTCGGGTGCTCGCCGCGAAGGCCTACCCGCCGAAGGCCGGGCCGCGGATCACGGCTCGCGGTTCGGGCACGCTCCAGCTGCAGCAGGCCGGCGGGTCGGGACCGCCCGCGGTGCGACCCTCGGGCACCGGTGTCAACGCCGTGGTCGACGGCATCGCGTGGCGGATCACGCCCGGGCCGGCGGCCAACGCACTCAACGTGCCGATCGCCTTCGACGCCGATGCGGTGGTCCTCGGCGCCCCGCGGCTCACGCTCGCCTACACCGGGACCGTGGCGCCGACGGGGGAGTGCACCCGACTCGAACGGGTCTTCGCCCAACTCGTCGACACCCGCACGGGCATCGTGGTCGGCAACCAGATCACGCCGATCCCGGTGCGGCTCGACGGGAGGCCGCGGACGATCGCGCTCCCCCTCGAGGTCGTCGGGTACAGCGCCACGCCGAACTCCCGGCTCTCCCTGCAGATCGTGGCGAGCACCACGGCGTACGCGACGCCCTGCTTCGGCGGCTCCCTCAAGGTCGCGAAGGCGAGCATCTCGCTGCCGACCGCGCTCGGCATGCAGGCGCTCGTCACCGCGAAGGGCTGACCCCGCACCACTCCGAACGCGAAGCGGCCCGGTCACCGAGGTGACCGGGCCGCTGTCGCGAGATGGGGCGGGACCTAGAAGAGCGGGTCCGGCTCGAGTTGGTAGGTCGACTTCCCGAAGCCGAGGATCAGCGAGAAGATGAACCCGAGGAAGATCAGGCCGAGTGCGAAGCCCACGCCGTGACCGAACG
>JBJTOY010000098.1:0-48597 GCA_046074845.1 Actinomycetes bacterium
GCGACGACGGCAGCCTGGATGCCGCGCTTGAGGGTCATCGGGTTGGCGCCGGCCGCGACGTTGCGCAGGCCCTCGCGGACCATCGCCCACGCGAGCACGGTGGCGGTGGTGGTGCCGTCACCCGCGACGTCGTCGGTCTTCTTGGCGACCTCCTTGACGAGCTCCGCGCCGATCTTCTCGAACGGGTCCTCGAGGTCGATCTCCTTGGCGATGGAGACACCGTCGTTCGTGATCGTGGGGGCACCCCACTTCTTCTCGAGCACGACGTTGCGGCCCTTCGGGCCGAGGGTGACGCGGACGGCGTCGGCGAGCTTGTTCATACCCGCCTCGAGACCGCGGCGTGCGGCCTCGTCGTAGGCGATCTGCTTGGCCATGGCTGTACTCCCTGGGGGGTGGTGACAGGGTCGACTGGGTTAGCACTCGGGAGTCCCGAGTGCCAGACAGTCTGGCAGTCGCCCCCTGCGAGTGCAAATCACCACGGCCGAGCCCTTGGTCGTCGCCGCAGGCGGCGGCCATCGGCCGAGGCCGCCAACGAGCCGGCCGAGCCCTTGGTCGTCGCCGCAGGCGGCGGCCATCGGCCGAGGCCGCCATCGAGCCGGCCGAGCCTTCGGTCACGGGCGGAGCCCGGGGCCGTCAGCCGAGGCCGCCAAGGAGTCAGTACCCTGCCCGGACCATGGCCGAGATGCACGACACGACCGAGGAGTACCTCGAGACGATCCTCGAACTCGAGGAGGAGGGCGTGCTCCCCATCCGGGCCCGACTGGTGGAGCGCCTCGGCGTCTCGGCTCCGAGCGTCTCGGAGACCGTGAACCGCCTGGTGGATGCGGGCTACACCGAGTTGCTCGACGACCGGTCGCTGCGCCTCACGCCGAAGGGTCGGGAACTGGCCACCACGGTGGTCCGCCGGCACCGTCTCGCCGAGCGCCTGCTCGTGGACGTCATCGGCCTCGAGTGGGAGAAGGTCCACAAGGAGGCGGCCCGCTGGGAGCACGCGATCTCGGCCGACGTCGAGGAGAAGCTCGTCATCCTCCTCGGCGACCCCCCGACCTGCCCCCACGGCAACCCCATCCCGGGCAGCGCCCGGAGCGCACCGCAGGGCGAGACCACACCGCTCTCCCGGGCCGGGACCGGACCGATCGACGTCGTGCGCATCGGTGAGCGGATCGAGGTCGACGACGACGCGCTCCTCCTGCTCGCCGATGCGGCGCTCGTGCCCGGCAACCGGGCCGAGGTCATCGCATCCACGCCGGACGCCGTGCGGGTGCGCACCGCGGCGGGCGAGTACGAGGTGCCGACGTCGATCGCCGCCCTCACCTACGTGCGGCCGAGCTGAGGCTCAGGCGTTCGCCGGGACCGCCGGGGTCTTGGCGACCGGCGCCGGCCGCCGGATCCCCCGCAGGAACAGCCAGGTGACCGGGACCACGTAGGCGAACCACGCCACGACCTCGAGCACGAGCATCTCGGCCCGGAAGCCGAAGATCCCCTTGAGCAGCGCTCCGTACCAGGAGCTCTCGGCGTACCAGGACGAGATGTCGAAGGCCACCGCGGTCTTCGCGATCCATCCCGCCTCCTCGAGCTCGTGCAGCCCGTAGGTGAGGACGCCGGCCGCGATGACGATGAGCAGCACGCCGGTGACGGTGAAGAATTTCGCGAGGTCCAGATTGACCGAGCCCCGGTAGATCGCCCACCCGAGCACGACGGCGAGCGTGATGCCGATGAGGCCACCCACGAGCGCGCTCACGGAGTCGCCGTTGGTCTGCACGTTCGACCAGAGGAACAGCGCCGTCTCGATGCCCTCGCGCACCACGGCCACGAACGCGGTCACGAGGATCGCGACCGGACCGGCGGCGAGCGCCGTGCTGAGGTGCCCCTCGAGGTCGGACTTGAGGTGGCGCGCGGTGCGCTGCAGCCAGAACACCATCGTCGTCACGAACGCCACGGTCAGCAGGGAGGTCACGCCGACGAAGGCCTCGAGCGCCGCGTCGGAGAGGTTCGCCGCCGTGAACTCGAGCAGTGCGCCGACGCCCAGACTCACTGCGATCGCGCCGGCCACGCCGATCCACAGGACGCGGAGGCGGTCGGTGCGCTGCGTACGGACGAGGTACGCGATGAGGATGCCGACGACCAGCGCGGCCTCGAGGCCCTCGCGCAGTCCGATGAGCAGGCTGGAGAACACGGTGTCGTCACCTCCGGTCGGGTTACTTAGGTGTACCTAACCTAAGGACTCCCGGGAGTCAGGTCAAGCCGGATCTGACGACCCGTCAGGTGCCATGGGTCACACCGGGCCAGGTCTCAACCCCCAGCCACCGCCGGCACGATGCTCACGACCAGACGCCCCACCGGGTCGGCTCCGCCGACCGGGCCAGGTCTCAACCCCCCGCCACCGCCGGCACGATGCTCACGACCTGGCCGGGCCCCACGACCGTGTCGACGCCGTCGAGGAAGCGGATGTCCTCCTCGGCCACGAAGATGTTGACGAAGCGGCGCAGCGACCCGTCGGGCTCGGCGATGCGCTCGCCGAACCCGGGGTGAGCGGCATCGAGCGCGGCGAGGAGCTCGCGGACCGTGGCGCCCTCGAGGTCGACCTCGCCGGCACCGCCGGTGAGCTCGCGCAGCTGGGTCGGGATGCGGACGACGGTCATCGGGTGCTCTCCTGGAGTGCGGGGAAGGCGTCGTGGAACGCCTCGATGGTCGGACGGATGGTGGCGGTCGGGCCGACGACCTCGGCGACCGCGTCGAGCGTCTTGAGGCCGTGGCCGGTGATGTAGACGACCACGCGCTCGTCGGCGCGGATGATGCCCGATGCCGCGAGCTTCTGGAGGGTGGCGATGGTCACCCCACCGGCGGTCTCGGCGAAGATGCCCTCGGTGCGGGCGAGCAGCCGGATGCCCTCGACGATCTCCTCGTCGGTCACCGCGGCCATGCCGCCACCGGTCGAGCGCACCGCATCGATCGCGAAGTACCCGTCGGCCGGGTTCCCGATCGCGAGCGACTTGGCGATCGTGTCGGGCTTCACCGGCTTGATGACGTCGCGGCCCTCGAGGAACGCGCTCGCCACCGGCGAGCAGCCGAGCGCCTGGGCCCCGGACACGCGCACCTGGGGCTCCTCGTCGAGGAGGCCGACCGTGTGCAGTTCGTGGAACCCCTTGTGGATCTTGGTGAGCTGGGATCCGCTGGCGATCGGCACCACCACGTGGTCCGGGGTCGTCCAGCCGAGCTGCTCCGCGGTCTCGAAGGCCAGCGTCTTGGAGCCCTCGGCGTAGTACGGGCGAACGTTGACGTTCACGAACGCCCACGGGTAGGTCCCCGCGAGTTCGGCGCAGAGCCGGTTCACGTCGTCGTAATTGCCGTCGACCGCCACGAGGTTGCCGCCGTACACCGCGGTCGTCACGATCTTGCCCGCCTCGAGGTTCGCGGGGACGAACACGTAGGACTCGAGCCCGGCACGGGCCGCGTGCGCGGCCACCGAGTTCGCGAGGTTGCCGGTCGACGCGCAGGCCGCCACCTCGAACCCGAACTCGAGCGCCTTGGCGAGCGCCACGTTGACGACACGGTCCTTGAAGGAGTTGGTCGGGTTCAGCGTGTCGTTCTTGACCCACACCTCACCGAGACCGAGTTCGGCGGCGAGTCGATCGGCCCGAACCAGGGGTGTGAACCCGGCCCCGAGATCGATGGCGGGGTGGTCGTCCGATGGCAGCAGGTCCGCGTACCGCCAGATGTTGGCGGGCCCAGCGGCGATCCGCTCCCGGGAGATGTGGTCACGGATCGCGTCGTAGTCGTACGCGACCTCGAGCGGACCGAAGCACCATGAGCAGGTGTACGAGGGCTCGATCGGGTACTCCCGACCGCACTCCCGACACTTGAGTGCCGACACGAACGCCACGGATGTCTCTCCTCGTCCTCCGTCGGTCGCCGGATCTCGGCGGCCTGTCTCGACGCGCTCGTGAGCGCCTCGAGCTGAAGGGGGGTTCCCCGTCGCTCTCGGGCTGCTCATCGTTCGGGCATTGGCACCTGGCGCTCCGGGCGGTCCGATGGACCACTCCGGTGTGCTGGTTGCCGCGGCGTCATAGGGCCCGTCCCTCGGCCGCTCTCGATGAGCGCGTGTGTTGCGGCTCCGATTCTGGCAGGCCCCGGACGGCGGCTGCAATCCGTGGCCCCGGGACCCGTAGACTTCCCGCCCTGTGACCGTCCTCCCGCTCCCGCGGCACCACGGCGACTACCCGATCGAGGCCCTCGTGGAGGCCCGGGCGGCCACCGGCCTCACCGTGTCGGTCTGCCTCCCGGCGCGCAACGAGGCGGCCACGGTCGGACAGATCGTCGCGACGGTCCGGCGACGCCTCATGGAACGCCACACCCTCATCGACGAGGTGGTGGTCATCGACGACGGTTCCACGGACCTCACCGCCGAGGCGGCCGCGTGGGAGGGCGCCCGCGTGGTGCCCGAGGCCTCGATCCTCCCCGAGACCGGTCCGGGCTCGGGTAAGGGCAACGCGATGTGGAAGTCCCTGCACGCGTGCCGCGGCGACATCATCTGCTGGGTCGACGCCGACATCCGGAACTTCGAGGAGCACTTCGTGACCGGGCTCATCGGCCCGCTGCTCACCCAGCCGGAGACCGGATTCGTGAAGGGCTTCTACCGGCGCCCGCTGCACGGCGAGCCGTCGGGGGGCGGACGGGTCACCGAGCTCGTCGCCCGACCGCTCATCTCGCTCCTCTTCCCGGCGATCGCGCGCTTCGTGCAGCCGCTCGCCGGCGAGTACGCGGGCCGCCGGGAGATCCTCGAAGCCATCCCGTTCGTCGAGGGCTGGGGAGTGGAGTTCGGCATGCTCGTCGACGTCCTCGAGCGCTACGGCGCCGGCTCCATCGCCCAGGTCGACCTCGGCGTGCGCGAGCACCGCAACCGGCCGCTCGACCAGCTCGCGCTCCAGGCGACGGCCATCATGGCTACCGCCCTGCGCAGGGCCGGGGTCGAGCGCGACACCGTGATCGCGCCCGAGCTGATCCGGTACACCGAGGGCTACGACCTCGAGCGAGTCACGGTCGAGTCGCGGGAACGTCCGCCGATGGTGGACGTCACCGCGTACCGAGCCGCCCGCGGTCGCGACATCGCCTGACCCACCCGGCGATCACGTCCCGGCCCGGGCGTGTCGGCCCGCCTCGAGTGCTGCCTCCTCGACGAGCAACGCGGTCCGCACGAAGGTCTCCGCCGGGGTCCAGACCCGATCGGTGAGCGCGAGCACCTCGGTCGCCGGGAACACCGCACACTCCTCTCGGGCCTCGTCGGTGACCTGCCCGGCGATGACCGCCCGGCGTTCCACTCCCTCCTCCACCGACCATGCGAGCACGCCACCGACGACCTTGCCGAGGAAGCTCGTCGCGTCGAGCCGACCCTCGCCCGTCACCACGAGGTCGGCCTCCTCGAGCGCCCGGTCGAGTCCCGTGACCCGGGCGATGACCTCGAACCCGGGTTCGAGGCGGGCACCGAGTGCGGCGAGCCCTCCGGCGAGCCCTCCGGCCGCGCCGGCCCCCTCGAGGTCGTGCACATCCACGCCCGTGCGGTCGCGCAGCGTCCCGGCGAGGCTTGCGAGCCGCCGGGTGAGCAGGTCGACCTGGGCCGGGGTCGCGCCCTTCTGCGGCCCGAACACCCGGGCCGCCTCGACGAAGCCCGTGGTCACGTCGCACGCGACCGTGACCTCGATCCCGCGCAGGCTCCAGCCGAGCGCCTCGATCGCGCCGAGCCCGCCGTCGGTCGTCGCGCTCCCCCCGACGCACACCACGACCCTGCGCACGCCGCCGGCGCGGGCCGCCGCGATGAGTTCCCCGGTGCCGCGTGTGGTCGCGCCCAGCGGATCGCTCCGACGCGTCGCGAGCGCGCGCCCGCTGGCGCGGGCCATCTCGATGATCCCGGTGCCGTCCGGCAGCACGAGCCACTCGGCGTCGACCGGGTCGCCGAGCGGCCCGGTGACCGTGGTCGTGCGTCGCGATCCGCCCCGGGCCTCGTGCAGCGTGTCGAGGGAGCCCTCGCCCCCGTCGGCCAGCGGGATCTCGCGCACGTCGTCGTACCCGGCGCGGCGCAAACCGGACGCGATGGCGGTCGCGGCCTCACCGGCGGACAACGTGGACCGGAACTTGTCCGGGCACGCGACGGCACAACCTCGGCGTTCGGTCACGCCGCATAGATTGACCCACACCACCACCGGACGGCGAGCGCGGATCCATCGGCACCCGCCATCCTCGTCGCCCAGAAGCCGATTCGGAGGTCGAGCGTGCTCGAACGGGTCCCGCTCCTCGACAAGGATCTCGCCGACTACGCCGCGATCATCGGCGGCGAGGCGGTGGAGCGCATCCGCGACGCGGCCCGAGTCGTCGAGGGCGCACGGGTGCTGCACGTGAGCGCCACCCCCTACGGCGGCGGCGTGGCCGAGCTCCTCGCCACCCACGTCCCGCTGCTCCGCAGCGTCGGCGTCGACGCGGACTGGCAGGTCATCCACGGCAGCGACGAGTTCTTCGGGGTCACGAAGAACGTGCACAACGCGCTGCAGGGTGCGGGTGAGGCCTTCGACGACCGGTCACGGCACGTGTACCTCGAGAAGGTGCTCGAGAACACGCTCCTGCTCGAGGGGGAGCACGACTTCGTGGTCATCCACGACCCGCAGCCCGCAGCGATGCGGACCTTCCGGGACCAGGCGCCCTCGCCCAACACGGCGGCGAAGTGGATCTGGCGCTGCCACATCGACCTCACCGATGCCCGCCCCGACGTGTGGGACTTCTTCCTCCCCCACGTCGCGCTCTACGACGCCTCGGTCTGGACGATGCCGGGCTTCGTCCCCGCCTCGATGCCCGCGGCGGGCGTCCACATCGCACCGCCGTGCATCGACCCGCTCTCGGTGAAGAACCTCGACCTGCCGGACCCGTTCGTCACCGAGATCTGCCGGCAGTACGGCATCGACACGAACCGACCGATGCTCGTGCAGGTGAGCAGGTTCGACCCCTGGAAGGATCCGCTCGGGGTGCTCGAGGCGTACCGGATCGCGCGCGAGCAGGTCCCCGACCTGCAGCTCGTGCTCGCCGGGTCGATGGCGACCGACGATCCGGAGGGCTTCCACGTCTGGGAGACCGTCGATGCGGCTCGGGCCGGCGAACGCGACGTGCACCTGCTCTCCAACATCCAGCAGGTGGGCAACGTGCAGATCAACGCGTTCCAGCGGGCGGCCGACGTCGTCGTGCAGAAGTCGCTGCGCGAGGGGTTCGGCCTCACCGTCGCCGAGGCGCTCTGGAAGGGCCGGCCGGTGCTCGGCGGGAACGTCGGCGGCATCGTGCTCCAGATCCGGGACGGCGTGGACGGCCACCTCGTGTCGTCGGTCGAGGAGACCGCCGCGCGCGCGCTCGAACTGCTGCGGGCCCCGGACCACGCCGACTCGCTCGGCGCGAACGGGCGCGAGCACGTGCGCTCCAACTTCCTGTCCACCCGGGAGCTCGAGGACTGGCTCACACTGTTCGGCACGCTCGCCTGATCCCGTGATCGTCGTCTCGCACCGCGGCCCGAACTCGTTCCGACGCGAGGGCGAGGGCTTCGTCGCCCGCCGGGGCGCGGGGGGCCTCGTGAGCGTGCTCCGGCCGCTCCTGGCCCGTGACCGATCGACGACCTGGGTCGCCGCGGCCATCGGCGAGGACGACCGGGCGGCGGTCGCAGCGGGCGCGGCACAGGTGCCCGAGTTCCGACTGCGGCTCCTCGCCGTGGACCCCGAGCTGCACCGGTTGCACTACGACACGTTCTCCAACTCCATCCTGTGGTTCCTCCACCACGGGCTGTTCGACCTCCCGCGCGAACCACGGTTCGACCGTGCGGCCCACGGGGCATGGGACGCGTACGTCGCGGTCAACGAGGCCTTCGCCGACGAGGTCGCCGACCACGCGCCCGACGGCGACACCGTGCTCGTCCAGGACTACCAGCTCGCGCTCGTCGGCGGGATGCTGCGGATCCGTCGACCGGACCTCCGCATCTCGACGTTCACCCACATCCCGTTCTGCGGGCCGAACTCGATCCGCGTGCTGCCGGAACCGATCGCCACCGCCATGCTCGGGACGATGCGAACGACGAGCGTCGGCTTCCACACCGAGCGGTGGGCTCGGGCCTACCGGGCCTGCGCGGTCGAGGTCCTCGGTGGCGATCCCCCACCCGCGTACGGCGACGCCTTCTGTCCGGACCTCGAGGCGTTACGGGCCGAGGCGGCCACGCCCGAGGTTCGGGCGGCCGCCGCCGCGTTCGACGAGCTCGCGGCCGGCCGATCGCTCATCGTGCGCAGCGACCGGATCGAACCGTCGAAGAACATCGTGCGCGGGCTGCTCGCGTTCGAGACGCTCCTCGAGGAGCGTCCGCACTGGCGGGACCGGGCTGCGATGGCAGTGCTCGTGAACCCGTCACGTGAGTCGATCGACGCCTACCGATCGCTGCGGGTCGAGATCGAGCGGACGGCCGAGCGGATCAACGAGCGCTGGGGGCGGGGCGACCGGCTCCCGGTCATCCTCGACGCCCGGGACGACTTCGCCCGTTCGTTGGGCGGACTCGTACGGGCCGACGTGCTCTTCGTCAACCCGATCAAGGACGGACTGAACCTCGTGGCCAAGGAGGGACCTGCGGTGAACGAGCGGGACGCTCCGTTGTGCCTGTCCCGCGATGCGGGTGCGTTCGACGAACTCGGGACCGACTGCATCCCCGTCCAGCCCTACGACATCGTGCAGACCGCGGGCGCGCTGGAACTCGCGCTCGAACTGCCCCCCGACGAGCGTCGGGTCCGGGCGGCCCGGCTGCGTGAACGCATCGGTGCGCGCACGCCCTCCGACTGGCTCGCGACCCAGGTGGCGCGCGCGTCCTGAACCCGGACTCAGCGGCCGAGCGAACGCGCGAGGACGCCGAGGGCCTGGGACAGTCCGTGCGGACCGGCCACCACGACGTCGACGCGCTCCTCCAGATCGGCGGGCGCCTCGACGGAGCGCACGCCGATCCGCACCGCCGCCTCGAGGTGTCCCTCGGCCACGAGCGCGGCCGCCGCATCGAACGCCGGCAGGTCCCCGAGGTCGTCGCCGGCGACGAGGAGCGCGCGCAGCGCGGACGCCGACCCGCGCGCGGTGCCCGGTGCGCCGATGACCAACTCGCGCACCGCGGTGCCCTTGTCCACCGCGACCGCCGGCCGCAGTTCGATCGCCATGCGACCCGGGAGCGCGGCGAGCCCGGCTCGGGCGGCGTGGTCCGCCGCCCACGCGCTCGCCGCCGGCCCGACACCCGGGTCCTCCCGCCAGTGGAGGGTCAGCGCGACCCCACCCTTCTCCTCGACCCGGACGGTGGGCAGGTCGCGTCGCGCCGAGTCCGCCAGCGCCGACAGGTCGGCGGCGGCCAGCGCGTCGAGCACCCGGGGGTCGAGCACCGTGGACGTGCCCGGGCCCTCGCGTTCGAGCCCGTACTGGCCGAGGAGGATCGCGCCGGGCACCGGCACGGCCCGACGGAGGAACTCGACCGGTCGACCGCTGACCACGGCGATCGAACGCACCCGCCCGAGCAGGCGCCCCAGCGCCTCGATCGCCTCGGGGAGGGCCCGGGCGGTCGTCGGATCATCGACGATGGGCGCGAGCGATCCGTCGAAGTCGAGGACCACACCGATCGCGGGCGCGCACGCGACGATCGGCGCGAACGCGGCGCGAACGCGGCGCCGGCTCAGGTGCCGATGATGACGAGGCAACTCGCGCGCTCGGCGCCCGTCGGGACGGGCGACGGCAACGGCTTGACCACCGCCGTGGAGCTCACCACCGTCGCGATCGTGGTGCACTCCCGCTGGTACCCGGACGCGTAGTACACGGTGGTCCCGGTCTGGGCCGGGGCGTCACCCGGAGTCAGGGTCTGGTAGCCGAGGGAGCGCAACTGGTTGGTGAGGGTCGCCGCTGCGCCGCTCCGGCCGGAACCGTTGAGCACGAGCGCGGTCACCTGCTGCGGCGGGCGCGCGGTCCCGGTGGCCCCGCCCTTGCGCGTCGTCGAGGTCGACCCCTTCGTGGTGGTCGTCACCGGGGTCGTGGTCGTCGTCGTGGCGATCGCCGTGGTCGTCGTCGTGCCGTCCCCGATCGGGCCCGAGCCGTCGTCGATGGCCTGGAGCAGGACGATGCCGATGATGATGGCGATCGCGATCAGCAGGCCACCTCGGACCGCCGGGTTCGCCAGCAGACCCCTGCGGGACTGCGGGGCCCGGGTCCGGCCGCCACCGGGATTCGTCGGTTCGGTCACGGCGCCGACCCTATCCCGCTCGCCCGCGGGACGTGCGGCACGCCGCGCCGACGGGCACGCGGACCACTCGGCGCGCGGACGCGGCGACCGGCGGTGGAGCCGGAGGTCGGCTTCGAACCGACGACCTGCCGCTTACAAGGCGGCTGCTCTGGCCAACTGAGCTACTCCGGCGATGCGCACACCCGTCTCGGGTGCTCGGGGGCACGGTAGCGGCCGCGCCTCACCCCGCGGCGCGGCGTCGGGCGACTGCGAAGCAGGCGACGGCGGCGGCGGCCGAGACGTTGAGGCTGTCGAGGTGGCCGACGAGGTCGATACGGGCGACGAGCTCGCAGCGGTCTCGGGTCAGGCGCGCCAGGCCACGGCCCTCGGCACCGAGCACGAGGACCACGGGCGCGTCGGCGACCGGGAGGTCGTGGATGTCGGTCTCACCCTCGGCGTCGAGTCCCACCGACCACACCCCGGCCCGCCGCGCCCGGTCGAGGAAGGCCGGCAGGCCCGCGGCCTGGGCCACGGGGAGCCATTCGGCCGCGCCCGCCGCCGCCTTCATCGCGGACGGACCCAGTCGCGCGCTGCGGTGCTTCGGGATGACGATGCCGGTCGCACCGGCGAGTTCGGCGGTGCGCATCACTGCGCCGAGGTTGCCCGGATCGGTCACCCCGTCGAGGGCGACGAGGAACGCCCGGGGATCGGCGAGGAGGGTGTCCGGGTCGACAGGCTCGATGGCCGCGGCCCGGGCGAGCACACCCTGGGGCGCCTCGGACTTCGCGATGGCGGCCAACTGTGCGGGCGCGACCTCACGGACGCGCACTCCGCCCTCGAACGCGAGCTCGACGATCTCGTCGATCCCCTCGCGGTCCTCCCGCCCGGTGGCGATGAGCACCTCCCGGATCGGACGGCGGTGGGCACGCAGCAACTCGCGCACCGCGTTGATCCCCTCGACCTGATCCCCGCCGAGCCCGCGCTCGCCCGACCCCGCGCCCGGCCGACGCTCGCCCCGGTCCGCGTACTCGTCCCGACGACCGCCACGCGCCTCGCCGCGACCGCCCCCGCGACGCGCGCCGCCCCCGGCACGGTCGCGGCCTCCGCCGCGACGGTCGCCGCTCATCGGTGCCAGCGGGTGCCGCCGGGCGCATCCTCGAGCACGACGCCCCGGGCAGCGAGTTCGTCGCGGACGCGATCCGCGGTGGCGAAGTCGCGTGCGGCGCGAGCCGCGTCGCGTTCGGCCACGAGCGCGTCGATCTCCGCGTCGTCCTCGCCGGTGTTGGGCGTCCCGATCGCCACCCCGAGCACCTCGGCGAGGGTCAGGACCGTGCCGAGGAGCACACCGGCGAGCACCGTGTCACCGGCATCGATCGCGGTGTTGGCACGTCCGACGGCCTCGAACACCGCGGCCAGGGCGGCGGGCGTGCCGAAGTCGTCGTCCATGGCCCGGCGGAACGCGTCGAGTGTGGCCGGCTCGGGGTCGGGACCGGCGGTCACGCCCGCGGCCTCGGCCCGGCGGGCGAGGGCGTCGAGTCGATCGACCGCGCGCCCCGCCGCCGCGATCTCCTCCGGACCGAGTTCGGTCTGGGACCGGTAGTGGGTCTGGAGCACCGCGACCCGCAGCGCCCGACCCCCGTGCGCGTCGATCGCCTCACCGAGGGTCGTGAAGTTGCCGAGGGACTTCGACATCTTCTCCCCGCCGACCATCACCATGCCGGAATGGATCCAGTGGCGCGCGAACTCGTGGCCGGCGGCCTCGGCCTGGGCCCGCTCGTTCTCGTGGTGCGGGAAGGCCAGGTCGTCGCCACCACCGTGGATGTCGAAGCCCTCACCGAGCAGGTCGAGCGACATCGCCGAGCACTCGATGTGCCAGCCGGGTCGACCGCGCCCCCACGGGGAGTCCCAGTCGGGCTCGCCCGGCTTGGCCGCCTTCCACAGCGCGAAGTCGATCGGGCTGCGTTTGGCCTCGTCCACCTCCACCCGCGCCCCGGCACCCTCGAGCAGGTCCTCGAGGCGGCGGTGGGAGAGTTCACCGTAGGCCGGGTACGTCGGCACGGCGAAGTACACGCCCTGTCCGTCGATGACGTAGGCATGGCCGCGGGCGACGAGTTCGCCGATGAGTTCGAGCATGCGCCCGATGTAGCCCGTGGCGTGCGGCGTGGCATCCGGTCGACGGACCGCGAGGCGATCCATCTCGGCCCAGTACGCGTCCTCGTACCGGGCCGCGACCTCCGGCTCGGTGCTGCCCTCTCGGGCGGCTCGACCGATGATCTTGTCCTCGATGTCGGTGACGTTGCTGACGAAGGTGACGTCGTAACCACGCCACTCCAGGTAGCGCCGGATCGTGTCGAAGGCGACGGCGGTGCGCCCGTGGCCGAGGTGCGGGACGTCGTAGACCGTCGGACCGCAGACGTAGAACGACACCCGACCGGGTACCCGGACCGCGAGGTCGACCCGACGTCCGGCCAAGGTGTCGTGGAGGCGGACGCCGTCGCTCATCCCGGCGAGGCTACCCAACGGCCCCTCCGATGCCGTGCGCCGTCGGGGCCCGACCGTGCGCGGCTACGTCGCGCGGTGGTGCGCCGCGTGACGGGCCGTGACGCGGGATCAGCCCCGGCAGAGCATCGCGACGGCCCAGCACGCGATGCCCTCGACCCGCCCCACGAAGCCGAGACCCTCGCCCCGCTTCGGGGTGATCGAGATGAGCATCGGCAGGCCCATCGGCTCCTGCAGCGGGACGAGCGCGCCGCGCACCGCGTCGGCCATCGCACCGATGTGCGGGGAGAGACGCGGCTGCTCGGCCGCCACGGTGACGTCCACGTTCTGGACCCACCACCGCTCATGGGCGACCCGTGCTGCGACCTCGGCGAGGAGACCGATCGAGGACGCCCCGGCGTGGGCGGGATCGTCAGCCGGGAACAGCGTCCCGAGATCGGGCAGCCCCGCCGGACCGAGCAGTGCGTCGGCGACCGCGTGCGCAACGACGTCGGCGTCGGAGTGCCCGACGAGCCCGGGACCCTCGATCGTGACGCCGCCCATGACGAGCGGACCCTCACCACCGAACGGATGGACGTCGAAGCCGAGCCCGACACGCATGATCATGAATCCGCTCCCGCTGCGAGCCAGGCCTCGAGCACGACGAGGTCGTCGCGATCGGTGACCTTCCGGTTGCGCGCCTCCCCGGGCACCACCACGACCGTACCGCCGGCGCGCTCGACGAGACCGGCGTCGTCGGTCGCGTCACCGCCGGCCTCGTGCGCACGTCGGAGCACCTCGGCCCGGAACGCCTGCGGGGTCTGGACCGCGACGAGATCCTGACGTTCGACGGTCTCGAGGACGCGCTCGCCCGCCACGCGCTTGACCGTGTCGGCGACCGGGAGCCCCGGGATCGCGGCGTCGGCCCCGCCGTGGACCGCGGCGACGACCGCGCGCCACAGATCCCGACTCGCCAGTGGCCGGGCCGCATCGTGGACCACGATCACCTCGGCCTCCGCCGGGATCGCCGCGAGGCCGGCCCGCACCGAGTCGGAGCGCTGCGCGCCCCCGACGACCACCGCGTGGACCGGCGGGCCGTCCCACCGCTCTCCCTCGGGCAGCACGAGCACCACCGCGTCGACGACGTCGTGGGCGCCGTGCACCGAGCGGTCGACCACGCGAACACCCCCGAGGCCGAGGAACTGCTTGCGGGCGCCGAAGCGCGTGCCGGCTCCGGCCGCGAGGAGGATCGCCCAGGTGGTCACGCCCCCATGATGCCCGAGCGCATCGGCTCGGCGCCCACCTCGTCGGCGGGACGGGCGAAGATGATGCGACCGGCGGCGTTCGGTACGACCGAGGAGACCACGACCTCGATCTCCGGACCGCCGACGGCCGGGGCACCGCCGTTGACGACGACCATGGAACCGTCCTCGAGGTAGCCGACGCCCTGGCCCGGTTCACGGCCCGGCTTGGTGAGGCGGACCGCGAGGCGTTCGCCCCCGAGGACCGGCGCGGCGAGGTCGGCCGCCAGCCGTCGGAGGTCGAGGGTCGGGACCCCACGCAGGTCGGCGACCCGGGCGAGTGGCGCATCCGCGGTGAGGAGCCGCAGTTCGAGGCGTTGCGCGAGGGCCACGAGCTTCGCGTCGACCTCCTGGGCCTCGGGCACCTCGTCGTCGAGCACGCTGACCCGCACGCGCCCGTCGCGCTGCATCGCCTGGATGGACTCGAGGCCGCGGCGCGCCCGGCGACCGCGCGCGTCCTCGGCGCCGCGGTCGGCGAAGCCCTGGAGTTCGTCGAGCACGAAGCGGGCCACGAACAGGTCGTCGTGGATCACGCCGGCGGCGACGAGGCTGGCGAAGCGGCCGTCCATGATCGCCGAGGTGTCGACGAGGTAGCCGTCGCGCGCGTCGAAGGCCTGCGCGCGCACGAGGGGACGGGTCGAGAGTCCGGCGGCCGCGAAGAGATCGTCGCTGCGGGCCGCGCCGAGGCGGAACCCGAGGACCCCGAGGACCCAGGTGACGATGCCGGCGATCGGGATCGACAGGGCCGGGTGGACGTGGATGAGGACGGGCAGGGTCGCGATGCCCCCCAGGAGCGCGCCACCGATCCCCACGGCCAGGCCGGCGAACAGTCGGGGGCCGGCGACCGGCGCGACCCGACGCTCCACCGCGCCCATCGCCCGATCGATCGACCGCCCGAGGAGTCCGCCGGACACGAAGCCGATGAGCACACCGAGCATCGCCCCGAGACCACCCGCGGTCGGCGAGTCGGGAGCGATGTCGCGCGCGAGCCAGTATCCGGCTGCGGTCCCCAGCAGGACGACGAAGCCCCGCATCACCTCGACGAACACGTGCACCACCTCCTCGGACGGGCAGGTCGGACACGTGGGCGCGCCGACCGACCCGATCCCATCGGCACGTGGCGCCGGTGGCTTGACCCGGCCCGGCCGGGCGGGCGCTAGGTGGCGGCGGTCCTCTTGGCCGCAGCCTTCTTCGCGACGGTCTTCTTCGCGACGGTCTTCTTCGCGGCCGCCTTGGCGGGCGCCTTGGCCGCGTTGGCCGCCTTGGCCGGGGCCTTCTTGGCCGCAGCCCCGGTCGCCTTGGCCGGCCCCGCCCCGGTCGCCTTCTTGGCCGGGGCCTTCTTGGCCGCCTTCCCGTCGGCGGCCTTCTTGGCCGGCGCCTTCGCCTTCTTCGGGATGGTGGGATCCACCATCGGCTTGCGGTCCGGGATCGGCTTGGGCGCGGGCGTCCCGCCGGTCTTGCCGAGCACCTCGTCGAGGGTGATCTCGGCCTGCTCCTCGTCCACGTCGAGCGAGAAGGTCAACTCGCTCACCAGGATCTGGCGGGCCTTGCCGAGCATCCGCTTCTCGCCCGCCGACAGGCCCTTGTCCCGCTCGCGGATCGTGAGGTTCCGGACCACCTCGGCCACCTGGTAGATGTCACCGCTCTTCAACTTCTCGACGTGGTTCTTGAACCGCCGGGACCAGTTCGTCGGCATGCGGGCCTCGCGCTTGCGGAGCACCGCGAACACCTCCTCGACCTCCTCGTCGTTGATGACGTCGCGGAGACCGATCTCGGCCGCGTTGTCGGCCGGGACCTTGAGCGTGAGTTCGCCGTACGCGAGTCGGAGCACGAGGTAGTCGCGCTTCTCGCCGAACGCGACGACCTTCTCCCGCCGCTCGATGGTGGCGGCGCCGTGGTGGGGATAGACGACCTTGTCGCCGACCTCGAAGGGCATGGGGCTCCTTGGGGAGATGCGAGACCCGACGCGACGGCGGCGGGGGACCCGAGATTGTACTCCGATCCGGCTCCCGGTCCCAACGGCCGGGGCGCCCGTGCCATGGGTAAGGTGCGAACGTGCCGCGCCGCCGCCTCCTCGACTCCACCGAACTGTTCACCGCCATGCCGCCCGAGGTGCTCGACGGGCTGCGGGAGCGGGCCGTGGTGGAGCGCGTCGCCAAGGGGCAGGCGGTGTTCGACGAGGGTGACGAGGCCGACCGGCTCTTCGTCGTGACCGAGGGTCGCATCGCCATCGCGAGCCGGGCCTCGGACGGCCGCGAGACGCTCGTGGCGGTGATGGAGGCCGGCGGCCTGTTCGGCGAACTCGGGCTCTTCGACGGCGAGCCGCGTTCGGCCGACGCCCGGGCGCTCACGGACGCCGAGGTGCTCTCGGTCGACTACGCCTCGGTCCGGGCGGCCTTCGAGGCCCGGCCCGAACTCCTCTGGTTGGTCGTGCGTCTGCTCGCGCAGCGGTTGCGCGCGACCGACGAGGCGCTCGCCGACGCGGTGTTCCTCGACGTGCCCGCACGCACCGCCAAACGCATGCTCGAACTCGCGGGCGGGCGCGACGAGTTCCAGCTGCCGATGACCCAGGAGGATCTCGCCGGACTCGTCGGGGCATCACGCGAGCGCGTCAACAAGGCGATTGCGATGTTCACCCGGCTCGGATGGGTCGAGACCACCGGGCGCGGCCACTACCGCATCCTCGATCGCGACAGCCTGGCCCAGCGCGCCGAGCAGTGAGGGCGGCACTCCGACCGCGTCAGTCGAGGAAGGCGAGGATCCGCCGCCACGCGTCGGCGGCGTCGTCACCCCGGTGCGCCGGACGCGACGGATCGTGCAGGAACCCGTGGTCGGCCTCCGGGTACACCACGACCTCCGAGCCCGGCACCGCTCCGAGAGCGGCGCGGAGCGCATCGACGTCGGCCGTCGGGGTCCAGTGGTCGAGACCACCGATGATCGCGAGCGTCGGGCACCCGTGGACCAGACCCGGGAGCGGTTCGGCGAGCGCCGGACCGCGCCAGACCTCCGGGACGCGGATCATCCCGTAGCAGGAGATCGCCCGATCGAACCGGTCGGCCCCGGCGGCCTTGAGCGCGTAGAGACCGCCCATGCAGAAGCCGAGGACCGCGACCCGGGCGACCCCGTCCTCGACCACGAGCAGGTCGGCCGCCGCCGCCAGCGCGCCGAGGGCGCGTTCGTCCTCGAGGTCCGGGACGAGCGCGAACCGATCCTCGACCGTCAGCGCCGCACGCTCGGGCGCGGGGACCGAGGCGAAGGGTTCGACGACGACCACCGCGTGGCCGTGCGTCGCGAGGCGACGCGCGAGGTCCTCGAACAGGGGCCGGAGCCCGAAGATGTCGGGGTGCACCACGATCCCCCACCGTGGCATGCCGAGCGGGCGGGCGTGGATCGCGTCGATGACCGTGCCGTCGGGCGCGCGCACCGACGTGCGCCCGACCTCGACCTCCTCGGTGCCCTCGATGAGTTCCGCCACCTGTCCCCTCCGTCGGGTCCTGACGCGCCCGGTGCGCGCCTCAGCTGTAGCGCTCGAGGATCGATGCCTCGGCCAACCGGGCGAGGCCGTCCTTGATCGCCTGGGCCCGGACGTCGCCCACCCCCTCGACCTCGGTGAGGTCGGCGAGGCTCGCCCGCATGATCCGCGGCAGCGATCCGAACCGCTCCACGACCGCCTCGGCGATCGAGTCGGGCAGGCGCGGGATCTTGGCCAGCAGCCGGTGCCCGCGCGGGCGGACCGAGTCCTCGAGCACCGGATCGCCGTCGTGACCGAGGACCCGGGCGACCTCCACGACGTCGACGATCGCCTCGGTGTCGAGCAGCGCGAGCGCATTGATGATCCGCTCGGTGCCGGGGGCGCCGGCGGTGCGGTAGTCCTCGATGAGGAGGCGGTGGTCCTCGTCGACCCCGACCATGAGCTCCTCGAGCTGGAGCAGCACGAGGCGTCCGTCGGTGCCGAGCTCCACGACGTACTCCTCGATCTCGTCGGCGATGCGCCGGACCATCTCGGCCCGCTGCAGCGCGGTGGCGACGTCACGCCAGGTCACGAGGTCCTCGATCTCCACGGCCGACAGGCTCGTCGACACCGCGTCGAGCCGTTGCCGGTAGCGCTCGAGGATCTGCATGGCCTGATCGGCTCGGGCGAGCACGCGGGCCACCGGTTCGAGTTGTCGCTTCTCGCCGCCCCGGTGGATCGCGACCACGCTCATGTCCTCGGACACCGTGATCGTGGGCACCGCGACCTGACGGCCGACCCGCTCGGCCGTCCGGTGCCGGGTGCCGGTCTCGGAGGTGGGGATGTCCGGGTCCGGGACCAGGTGCACGTTCGCCCGTGCGATGCGCGTGGCGTCCGAGGACAGGATGATCGCCCCGTCCATCTTCGCGAGCTCGGAGAGTCGCTGCGGCGAGAACTCGGCGTCGAGCAGGAACCCGCCCGAGCAGATGGCGAGGACCTCGGGTCCGTCGCCGACGACGACGAGCGCGCCCATGCGGGCCTGGAGGATGCGATCGAGCCCCTCGCGCAGCGGCTGTCCGGGCGCGACGAGCCGCAGGGCGGCGAGCATCGCGTCGGATCTGCTGGTCGTGGGCACGCGGTCCTCCCAGGTCCGGGGTGGGCGGAAGGGTAATCGGCGGGGTGCCGATGCGCTCCGGGACGGGACGTGGGCCCGGCGCGTCACGCGTCGGGGTGGCGCGCGAAGGGGACGCGCGCCGCGATCGGCCTCAGGTGGCGTCGGCGCGCAGCCCGGCGGCCTGCAACGCCTCGACCGCACTGCCGACCCGCAGCAGCGTGATGCCGTCCACGTCGGGCGTCGTCACGGGGACGACGGCCCGCCGGAACCCGAGCCGGGCCGCCTCGGCGAGCCGGCGCGGGGTCTGCGCGGCCTGGCGGAGTTCTCCGCCGAGTCCGATCTCACCGATGGCGACGAGGTCGTCGGGCACCGCGATGCCCAGGCGCGCCCCGGCGACCGCGAGCACCACCGCGAGGTCGGCTCCGGCCTCCGCGACCCGGACGCCGCCGGCGACGCTCGTGTAGACGTCGGCGTCACCGAGGGGCAGGCCGGCGCGTGCGTCGAGCACCGCGAGCAGCATCGCGAGCCGCGAGGACTCCAGACCCTGCGCGCTGCGGCGCGGCATCGGCGCGGTGGTGGTGCTCACCAGTGCCTGCACCTCCACGAGCAACGGACGCGCGCCCTCGAGCACCGGCACCACGATCGAACCCGGGGATCCGGGACGCCGGTCGGCGAGGAACAGCGCGCTCGGATCGGGCACGTCCACGAGACCGGTCTCCCCCATCTCGAACAGCCCGAGCTCATGGGTCGCGCCGAACCGGTGCTTGAGTGCGTGGAGCATGCGCAGCGCGTGGTGCCGATCGCCCTCGAACTGCAGGACCGTGTCGACGACGTGCTCGAGCGCACGCGGTCCGGCGAGGTTGCCGTCCTTGGTGACGTGACCCACGAGGACCACCGCGAGGTTGCGCTCCTTGGCGAGCCGCACCAGGCGGTGCGCGCACTCGCGCACCTGTGCGACCGATCCGGGTGCACCCGGGAGGTCGGGGTCGACCACGGTCTGGATCGAGTCGATGGCGAGCACATCGGGCTGGGTCGCCTCGACCTGCGCGACGACGTGCGCGAGGGAGGTGTCCGAGACGAGCAGGAGGTTCGACTCGAGCGCGCCGAGCCGCCCGGCGCGCAGGCGCACCTGCTCGCAGGACTCCTCGGCGGAGACGAGCAGGCACCGGGCACCCCCCGCGGCCATGCGACCGAGCGCCTGGAGCAGCAGCGTGGACTTGCCCATGCCCGGCTCCCCGCCGAGGAGGGTGACCGATCCGGCCACGAGACCGCCGCCGAGGACCCGGTCGAGTTCGGCGATCCCCGTCGGTCGACGGGCGGCGCCGAGGGGATCGACCTCGTCGATCGGCACCGCGGCGGCCAGGGTGCCGACGATCGCGCCCCGGCCGGTCGGGTCGTCGACCTCCTCGACGAGGGTGTTCCACTCGCCGCACTCCGGACACCGGCCCAACCAGCGGGGCGACTGGGCACCGCAGTCGGTGCAACGGTGGCGAACACGTGTTCGGGTCATGGGGGCAGCGTAGCGTGGGGCTGTGACGGCATCGGCGGATCTGGTCGTGGGTTTCGACCTCGACATGACCCTCATCGACTCGCGGCCGGGGGTGGCCGCCACCTTCGCGGAGCTCAACCGGGTGCTCGGGACCGCCATCCCGGGCCACGAGTTGTCCGAGCGCCTCGGACCCACCCTCGAGATGGAGATGGCCGCCTTCTTCCCGCCCGAGGAGATCCCGGCGGTCTGCGACCGGTACCGGGAGATCTACGCCACCGTTGGGGCCGCCGGGTGCAGCCGGCTGCCGGGGGCCGCGGCCGCCCTCGAGGCCGTGACCGCCCTCGGCGGACGCACCCTCGTGGTGACCGCGAAGTTCGAGCCGAACGCGCGCCGGTGTCTCGCCACCGTGGACCTCCGGGTGGACCACGTGGTCGGTTGGCGGCACGGCCCGCACAAGGGCGAGACCCTGCTCGAGCACGGCGCCCTCGCGTACGTCGGCGACACCCCGCCCGACATCGAGGCGGCCCGCGTCGCCGACGCCATCGCGGTGGCCGTGGCCTCGGGACCGTGGACGGCGGCCGAACTCGGTGCGCACGGGGCCGACGTGGTCCTCGGGTCCCTGCTCGAGTTCCCCGCCTGGTTGGCGGCCGCCCTCGACGCCTGATCAGCCGCGCGGCGCGGGGCGCCCGTGGCGTCGGCGCGGGGCGTGCGCGCCATGGCCACCCTTGGGGAGGCGCAGGGTCGGATCCTCGTCGGGCTCGTGCGGCAGGTGACGACGGGCGCCCGGCGAGTGCCGGCCCCGAGGACGCCGACGCTGGGCCCGAATGCTCGCCACGACGATGGCGAGGGCACCGAGGAGGAGCACGGCACCGCCGAGCGCGAGGACCACCGAGCCCCAGTGCCACTCGGTGCTCGTCGCGTCGAGCGCGATCGACCCGTCGACCGGCGTGGCCCGCTGGGGCGACGAGCCCGGGAGGCGGGCCTCGGCGGCGAGCCGGAGATCCTCGGTCAGGGTGCGGTCGAGCGCGGCGGCCACCGCGGCCGGATCCACCCCGGCGGCCCGGACGCGGGCGGCGAGGGCCGGATCCTCGGCGAGACCGCTGCGCAGCGCCGCGGCGTCGAGGTCGATGTGCACGCGGTAGGTGTCGCGCAGCCCACCGTCTCGGTGCCCGAGATCGAAGGTCCGCACGATCGCGGCGTCACCGGTCACCTCGCGCAGGATCGCTCCGGCCTCGTCGGGGTCCGCGAACGCCTTGGCCACGGTGAGGGTTGCGCCGCCGCCGGATCGACGCCACCCCCGCACCCGCCAACCGGCCGCCTCGAGGTCGTCGATGCGCACGGCGTCCTCGAGGCGGCGGCCGTCCACCTCGGCGGCCCGTCGCGCCGCCGGGTCGAGGTGGATGCGGACCGCGACCTCGCCCCCGCCGGAGGCGCGCATCCGCACCACGAGTGTGGTGTCGACGCGGCAGGCGGCGAGCAGGACGCTCGCCGCCGCCACCAGGATGAGTGCGCGCCGGCGCACGGTGCTCGCGGAGGGTGTCAGCCCTCCGAACCGCTTCCGGCCAGTTCGACCGGGGGCGGCTCGATCGCCTCGATCGTGCGGAACACGATGTCCTCGCCCTCCGCGTCCACGAGGATCGACTCGCCGGTGTGCAGCTCCTTCCAGAGCAGCTTCTCGGAGAGCGGGTCCTCGACGAGGCGCTGGATGGCGCGCCGCAGCGGGCGGGCACCGAGCGTCGGGTCGTAGCCCTTGGCGGTGAGGAGGTCGCGGGCCGCGTCCGTGAGGTCGAGGCTGATGCCCTGACCCTGGAGCTGGTCCTGGACCCGCTTGATGAGCAGGTCCACGATCGAGTGCACCTCGTCGCGGCTGAGCTCACCGAACACGATGACCTCGTCGATGCGGTTGAGGAACTCGGGCCGGAAGTGCCGCTTGAGCTCCTCGGTGACCTTGTCCTTCATGCGCTCGTACGTGACCGCGTCGTCGGCCTTCGCGAAGCCCACACCGGTCTTGCGCAGGTCGGAGGTGCCGAGGTTCGAGGTCATGATGATCACGGTGTTCTTGAAGTCGACCGTGCGACCCTGCGAGTCGGTCAGGCGACCGTCCTCGAGGATCTGCAGCAGCGAGTTGAAGACGTCCGGGTGGGCCTTCTCGATCTCGTCGAAGAGGACCACCGAGAACGGCTTGCGGCGCACCGCCTCGGTCAGCTGACCGCCTTCGTCGTACCCGACGTAGCCCGGGGGCGACCCGATGAGGCGCGAGACCGTGTGCTTCTCCATGTACTCGGACATGTCGAGCTGGATGAGCGCGCTCTCGTCGCCGAAGAGGAACTCGGCGAGCGTCTTGGCGAGCTCGGTCTTGCCGACGCCCGAGGGGCCCAGGAAGATGAACGAGCCGGAGGGCCGCTTCGGGTCCTTGAGGCCGGCCCGGGTGCGCCGGATGGCCTTGGACACCGCGACGACCGCCTGCTCCTGCCCGACGATGCGCTTGTGGAGCTCGTCCTCCATGCGCAGCAGCTTGGCGGTCTCCTCCTCGGTGAGCTTGTACACCGGGATGCCGGTCCACAGGGCCAGCACCTCGGCGATGGACTCCTCGCTCACCTCGTTGAACAGGTCGACACCCTCGGCGCGGAACTCGACCTCCTTCTGGGCGCGCTGGGCGAGCAGCTCCTTCTCGCGGTCGCGCAACGACGCCGCGGTCTCGAACTGCTGGGCCTCGATCGCGGCCTCCTTCTCCTTGCGGACCTTGGCGATCTCGTCCTCGAGCTCGCGGTAGTCCGGCGGCGCCTGCATGCGACGGATGCGCAGGCGCGAGCCCGCCTCGTCGATGAGGTCGATCGCCTTGTCGGGGAGGTGGCGGTCGGAGATGTAGCGGTCGGCGAGGTTCGCCGCGGCGACGATGGCCTGGTCGGTGATCGTGACGCGATGGTGCTGCTCGTACCGCTCGCGCAGGCCCTTGAGGATCTCGATCGTGTGGGCGACCGACGGCTCCTCGACCTTGATGGGCTGGAAACGACGCTCGAGGGCCGCATCCTTCTCGAGGTGCTTGCGGTACTCGTCGAGCGTGGTGGCGCCGATGGTCTGGAGCTCGCCGCGGGCCAGCATCGGCTTGAGGATGCTGGCCGCGTCGATGGCGCCCTCGGCGGCCCCGGCCCCGACGAGCGTGTGGATCTCGTCGATGAACAGGATGATGTCGCCGCGGGTGCGGATCTCCTTGAGCACCTTCTTGAGGCGCTCCTCGAAGTCACCGCGGTAGCGCGATCCGGCGACGAGCGCGCCCAGGTCGAGCGTGTAGAGCTGCTTGTCGGTCAGGGTCTCGGGGACCCGGCCCTCCACGATGTCGGCCGCGAGGCCCTCGACGATGGCGGTCTTGCCGACGCCCGGCTCCCCGATGAGGACCGGGTTGTTCTTGGTGCGGCGGCTGAGCACCTGCATGACCCGCTCGATCTCCTGCTCGCGCCCGATGACCGGGTCGAGCTTCTTCTCGCGCGCGGCCTGCGTGAGGTTGCGGCCGAACTGGTCGAGCACGAGCGAGCCGGAGGGCTGTGCCTCGCCCGCGGGCCCGCCGGCCGGCGCGGCCTCCTTGCCCCCGGCGTACCCGGAGAGGAGCTGGATCACCTGCTGGCGCACCCGCGACAGGTCGGCGCCGAGCTTGACGAGCACCTGGGCCGCCACGCCCTCACCCTCGCGGATGAGGCCGAGGAGGATGTGCTCGGTCCCGATGTAGTTGTGGCCGAGCTGGAGCGCCTCGCGCAGGCTCAGCTCGAGGACCTTCTTAGCCCGGGGCGTGAACGGGATGTGACCGGAGGGCGCGGTGCCACCGTGGCCGATGATCTCCTCGACCTGGGCCCGCACGGTCTCGAGCGAGATGCCGAGCGACGCGAGCGCCTTCGCGGCGACGCCCTCACCCTCGTGGATCAGTCCGAGGAGGATGTGCTCGGTCCCGATGTAGTTGTGGTTGAGCAGGCGCGCCTCCTCCTGCGCCAGGACCACGACCCGTCGGGCTCGGTCGGTGAAGCGTTCGAACACCTGCAACCACCTCTCATGGTGTCGCCCCCGAGGTGTCGCCCTCGGGAGCGGTTCGGGAGCCGGGTGACGGAGGGTCTTCGGAACCACCCGTCGTTCCGGACGCCCGATCCGGACTCGCATCGTATCCCCCGCCGGAGCCGATCCCCGCGGCGGCGCGCCGCCGGGCGACCGAGGTGCCGCGCCCGCCGAAGGGGGCAACGGCGGACGTCCGGCACGTCGGGACACCTACGACACCGCCCGGACCGGATCCATTCCCGGCGCGCACGGTGCATCCGGGCACGGATGCGACGCAGGGCACGTCGCGCGCCCGTCATCCGGGTTGGTGCCTCCCGGAGGGAGGGTCGTAGCCTCCCGCCCATGTCGCCGCTCGACGCGCTGGGGCTGCCCGGCCTCCCCGACGACCTCGAGCGGATCGAGGCCGGACTGCGTTCGTCGGTGGCCCACGCCGATCCGTTCCTCGGCGAGGTCGCAGGACACCTCGTGGCGGCGGGCGGGAAGCGCCTGCGGCCGGCCCTCGCGATCGTGGCCGCCCGCGCGGCCCGTGGGGCCGAGGTCCCGGTGGACGCCGCGGTCATCACCGGCGGCTGCTCGGTCGAACTCGTGCACCTCGGCTCGCTGTACCACGACGACGTCATCGACGAGGCCGAGACGCGTCGCGGCGTGGAGAGCGTGAACTCGCGATGGTCCAACATCGTGGCGATCCTCGCCGGCGACTTCCTGCTCGCCCGCGCCTCGGAACTCGCGGCGTCCCTCGGCGCGGAGGTGGCGAGCCTCCTCGCCGCGACCATCGGCGAACTCTGCCGGGGCCAGGTGCTCGAACTGCAGAACCTCTTCAACCCGGAGCACGAGCGCGAGGCCTACCTCTCGGCCATCGCCGGCAAGACCGCCTCGCTCTTCGCCACCTCGAGCCGCATCGGCGGGATGGTGTCGGACGTCGACGAGTCGACCCTCTCGGCCCTCACCGCGTTCGGTGATCACCTCGGCATGTGCTTCCAGATCGTCGACGACATCCTCGACCTCACCGCCGACACCGACACCCTCGGCAAGCCCGCGGGCAACGACCTCATGGAGGGCGTCTACACGCTCCCGGTGATCGCGGCGCTCGAGCGGTCGGCCGAGTTGCGGGCCCGGCTCGGCGGACCGGTCGGCCCCGCGGAGGTCGACGGCATCCGCGCCATGGTGCGGGCCGCCGGCGGGGTCGAGGTGGCCCGTGAGGTCGCGATCGCCGAGGCCACGAAGGCGAACGAGGTGCTCCGATCGGCACCCGCCCTCGACCCGCGGGTCACCGACGGCATGATCAGGCTCGTCGACGGGCTCATCGACCGCACGTCCTGAGTCGACTCAGGCTCCCCGGGCCTGCTCCCCGGACGCGTCGGCCGCCGCGTCCACCTCGGTGAGGAACCGCAGCACCGCGTCGTTGAACGCGTTTGGGGCCTCCACCATGAGCCCGTGGGCGGCGCCGGCCAGCACCTCGAGGCGGGCCCCGGGGATGCGCTCGGCGAGTTCCTCGGCGTCACCGACGGGGGTGAGCGAGTCCTGCGAACCGGTGATCACGAGGACCGGGACGCGCAGCGTCGCGAGTTCGGCCGCGAGTTCGTCGGGCGCGTCGAGGATCGCCTCGATCTGGGCGATGAACGGCTCGGGCGGCGACTGCAGGAGGATGCGGGCGAGCAGGTTGATCCAGATGCCGAACCGCTTGCGCAGGCGCGGACCGACGAGCCACTCGAGCGCACCCTCACCGAGCGCCGCCATGCCGCCGACCCGGACCGCCTCGGCCCACTCGGCGAGGAGTTCGCGCCGCCACGGGTGGTGCCGGCACGCGGTGCACGCGAGCACGAGCGATCGGGTCCTGTGCGGGTGCAGCACGCCGATGATCTGCCCGATGACCCCACCCATCGACGCGCCGAGCACGTGGGCGCGCTCGACCCCCTCGGCGTCGAGGATCGTGAGCGCGTCGATCGCCATCTGCTCGAGGGAGTACGGCCCCGGGACCGGTCCGGTGCGCCCCGTCCCCCGGTTGTCCGGCGCGATGCACCGGTAGCGTCGTCCCAGTGCGAGACGCTGGAGGGCCCAGCCCCGTGCATCGGTGCCGAGGCCCTGGAGGAGCAGCAGCGGCGGACCGTCGGCGCGACCGAAGACGTCGTAGTGCAGGAGCACCCCGTCGGTGGCGACGACCTCCGGCAACCCGTTCCGTCCCTCGCTCCGCCGACCGGCCGGTCGGCTCCGCACCCGTTCGCACGAGCGTACCCCTCGTCCTGCGTCCCGCTGACGAGGGCGCCGGGCCCGGCGCGCTGCATCAGTCGCCGACGAGCAGGTCGTCGACCGCGAGACGCGCCGCCTCGGCGAGTTCGGCCGCGGCGAGCGGATCACCCGAACCCCGTTCGACGTCGAGGCGGATCGGCGCACCGACGCGCACCCGCCAACCCGCGACCGGGAGCCCGAACGGGCCCACCGGCACCATCGCGACCGGGTACACCGGGAAGCCGAGCGCGGCCACGAGCATCCGCACCGGCGGGCTGCCCGCGCCCTGTCGCAACCAGGTGTGTGCGAGCGGGAGCGCTGCGAGGTGACCGGCCCGCAGCACCGCCGCGAGATCCTCGGGGTACTGCGCGACGCTGCCGAGCTTGCGCAGGCCGTCACCCACGAAGGGCAGGTCCGGGATGCCGACGACACGCAGCCGACGACCAACCTCGCGACGCACGGCCTGGTAGAGCGCGACCGGTTCGGCGAGGCCGAGGCCGCGGTTCACGACGAGCAGCGCGGGGCCGATCTCGGGCAGGCGACCCGGACCCTCGACCCGCACGGGCAGGGCGACGCGGCCGATCGGAGCGAGCAGGTCCTGGAGCTGGGGGTCGCCGCCGAACGGGTCGATCGGGTAGTGCCCGTCGAACCGCCGACGCACGAACCGCAGGGGATCCGCCGGCCCGACCCGGTCGTCGTCGGTCCCGTAGCCGCCGTCGGGACCGGGGAGCAGCGCCGCCTCGCCGCTCACACCGCCACCGCCGAGTCCGGTCGGATCGTGGTGACGGTCGCCCACTCGAAGAGTTCCGCGCACACCGCCTGGGTGCTCATGAGCGCGCCGAGGCCCAACCCCTCGATCGCCGCCGAGCCGTCCGCGGTGCGGCCGCGTCGGAGCAGCTCGACCACATGGGGCGGCATGGGCGCCCCGGCGAACTCGGTCGCACGGGTCGCCGCACTCCACGCGGGTCCGAACACCGGGATGGGTACCCGGTTGCCGAGCCGCACGGCCTGCCAGACGCTCGCGGCGCCGGGTCCGACGACGTTGAGCGGACCGTCGTGGTCCGTGCGCAGCGCCGCCACCATCGCCCGCGCCGCGTCGTCCTGGTGTACGAGCGAGAACGCGGGATCGGCGAGCGCGGGCACCGGGACGGCGGGGAGGCGCAGCACGCGCCCGAGCGGGCTCGGGATGTGCGAACCACCGATCGGCGCCATGCGCAGCGCGGTCACCGGGAACCCGTGTCGACGCCCGAGGCCGACCGCCACCGCCTCGACCTCGAGGCAGGACCGGCCGAACGGGGTGGTCGGGAGGACCGGCGAGGACTCGTCGGGCACCGCGGGCTGCCCGCGGTCGCGTCCGTACACGACGAGGCCGCTGCGCACCGCCACGCGCTCGAGCGCGCCGGTGCGCGTCGCAGCGCCGAGGACGGCGACCGTCGTCGCCTCGGTGAAGGCGGCGGACTGGCGGGGCGTGGTCCGGGCGTGTGGCTCGTAGACACCGAAGTGCGCGATGTGGGTGGGCGCGATCTCCTGCACGTACGCGGCGAGCCGTTCCCGGTCGCGCAGGTCCATGCGGCGGAACTCGGTGCGACGCAGGCGCCGGCGCGGCGGGACGAAGTCGACCCCGTGGATCTCGGCGACCTCGGGGATCGCCTCGAGCAGCTGAGCCGTGCGCGTCCCCATCTCGCCGCCCATCCCGGTGATCAGCACGCGCACGGCCACGCCTCCTCAGGAACCCCCGTCACCGTCGGCCTCGCCCGAGGGGGACTCGGGCCGCAGCTGCGGGAACAGGATGACCTCTCGGATCGAGGATACGCCGGCCAGCAGCATCACGAGGCGGTCGACGCCGATCCCGAGCCCGCCGGTGGGCGGGAGGCCGAACTCCATGGCCCGCAGGTAGTCCTCGTCGACGCCGTGCGCCTCGTCGTCGCCGGCCGCGGCGAGCCCGGCCTGGGCCTCGAACCGCTCCCGTTGGTCGATGGGATCGTTGAGCTCGGAGAACGCGTTCGCGAGCTCGCGTCCGCCGATGATGACCTCGAACCGCTCGGTGAGGAGCGGATCGTCACGGTGCGCCCGGGCCAACGGCGACACCTCACGCGGGTAGTCGAGGATGAACACCGGACCGCGCACGCGGTGCTCGGTGGTCTTCTCGTAGATCTCGAGCATGAGCTTGCCGCTCCCCCAGGCCGCCTCGTACGGGACGTCGAGGCGGTCGCACATGGCGCGCACCTCCTCGACCGGCATCGAGGGGTGGACGTCGACCCCCGCGTGCTCGCGGATCGCGTCGCGCAGGGTCAGACGGCGCCACGGCGGAGCGAGCTCGAGCGGTTCGCCATCGAGTCCGACCACCGTGGAGCCGGTGGCGGCGCGAGCGCAGTGGGCCACGAGCTCCTCGGTGAGCGTCATCATCTCGCCGTAGTCCACGAACGCCTCGTAGAGCTCGAGCATCGTGAACTCCGGGTTGTGCCGGGTCGAGAGTCCCTCGTTGCGGAACACGCGTCCGATCTCGAAGACGCGATCGAACCCGGCGACGATGAGCCGCTTGAGGTGGAGTTCGAGGGCGATCCGCAGCACGAGATCCATGTCGAGCGCGTTGTGGTGGGTCAGGAACGGTCGCGCCGCGGCCCCACCGGCCTGGTCGTGGAGGACCGGCGTCTCGACCTCGACGAACCCGCGCGCCGCGAGGTGCTCGCGGATCGCGGCGAGCACCGCGAACCGCACCTCGAACACCCGGCGCGCCTCCTCGTTGACCACGAGGTCGACGTAGCGCTGACGGAACCGGGTGTCGGTGTCGGAGAGCCCGTGCCACTTGTCGGGCAACGGACGCAGCGCCTTGGCCAGCAACCGGAAGCCGCGCACCTTGACCGAGAGCTCACCCTTGCGGGTGGTCATGACCGTGCCCTCGACCCCGATCCAGTCGCCGAGGTCGAAGCCGTCGAACTCGGCGTGGCGGTCCGCACCGATCTCGGCCTCGGACACGAACAGTTGGATCGCGCCGGAACCGTCGCGGATCGTGGCGAAGGAGAGCCGGCCCTGGCGCCGCAGGAGCAGCACCCTCCCGGCGATCGCCACCTCCTCGTCGGTCTCGGTACCGGGCTCGAGGTGCTCGAACCGGGCGCGCAGCGTGCCCGCGTCGGTGGTGCGGTCGAAGCGCACCGGGTACGGGTCGATCCCGGCCTCACGCATCGCCCGGACCTTGGCGAGCCGGCGCGTCCGCTCGTCGAGCGCGTCGGCCCCGGCGGCCACCCCGGGAGTGGTGGTGTCCTCGCTCACCGATTGCGCTCCCAGATGATGCGCAGCCCCTCGAGGGTCAGCCACGGTTCGAAGTGCTCGATCGTGCGCGAGTGCGGGATGATGAGTTCGGCGAGCCCCCCGGTCGCGACCACCGTGCACGCGCCGAGTTCGGCCTGGAACCGATCGACCATCGAGTCGACCTGGCCGCTGAACCCGTAGATCGCGCCCGACTGGATCGACTCGACCGTGCTCTTGCCGATCACGTTGCGGGGCGGGACGAGCTCGACCCGCCGGAGCGCCGCCGCACGACCGAACAGCGCGTCGAGCGAGATCTCGATCCCGGGGATGATCGCGCCGCCGAGGTACTCACCCTTCTCGCTGATCGCCTCGATCGTGTTCGCGGTGCCGAAGTCGACGACCACGGTCGGCCCACCGTACTTCTCGTAGGCCGCCACCGCGTCAGCGATGCGGTCCGGGCCGACCTCCTTCGGGTTGTCGTAGAGGATCGGCATCCCGGTGCGCACGCCCGGCTCGATGATGAGCGCGTCGAACCCGAAGTAGCGGCGCGTCATCTCGCGCAGCGACGCCGTGATGCGCGGCACCCCCGAGCACACCGCCACGCCGGTGATCTGGTCGTCGAACGAGAACCCGTGGAAACCGAGGAACTGCTGGATCATGAGGGCCAACTCGTCCGAGGTCCGCTCAGCCGCGGTGGCGATCCGCCAGTGGTCGGCGAGATCGGTGCCGTCGAACAGGCCGATGACGGTCTGGGTGTTGCCGGTGTCGATGGCGAGCAGCATGTCAGTCCAGGTCCAGGCCGATGTCGAGGGCGGGGGCCGAGTGGGTGATCGCCCCGACCGAGATGTAGGTCGCGCCGGCCTCGGCGTACGCCGCGACCGTGTCGAGCCCCACGCCGCCCGACACCTCGAGCGCCGCGTCCGGGCCGGCGATCGCGCGCGCCTCGCGCACCTGCTCGGGGGTCATGTTGTCGAGCAGGATGAGGTCGGCCGCCACCTCAACCGCCTGGCGCACCTGGTCGAGCGTGTCGCACTCCACCTCGACGACGCGACCGGGCCACTGGGCCCGGGCCCGGCCCACCGCCGATGGGAGGTCGTGGTGGACGAGGTGGTTGTCCTTGATGAGGACCGCATCCGAGAGGCACTCGCGGTGGTTGAACCCACCGCCCGCACGCACCGCCGCCTTCTCGAGCGCCCGAAGTCCGGGCAGCGTCTTGCGGGTGTCGCGGATCTGGGCCTGCCCGCGGGTGGCGCGCACGTAGCGCCGGGTGAGCGTGGCGATGCCCGAGCAGTGCTGGAGGAGGTTGAGCGCACTCCGCTCGCCGCCGAGCAGGGACCGCAACGGTCCGGTCACCGACCCGAACCCGAGGCCGGGGGTCAGCTCGGTCCCGTCGGCCGCGGTCCACGCGACGACCACGTCGGAGTCGAGTTGCCGGAACACCTCGGTGGCCGCCGCGGTCCCGGCGAGGACGCCGTCGCTCCGGGCCACGAACCGCGCCGTGCCCTCGGCCTCCTCCGGGATCACCGCGAGGGAGGTGAGGTCACCGAGCAGGCCGAGGTCCTCGCGCAGGGCGAGCGCCACGACCTCGCGCAGGATGCCGGCCGGCGGATCGAGGCTCGAGGTCACGGGGTCTCCACGGGCAGGGGCAGCGGGGCGAGGAACGGTTCGGCGCCGCGCACCTGCACGAGGCGGGAGCGGAACGCCGGGTCCGGCTCGGGGTGGTCGAGCCGGGTGTGGGTGCCGCGGGACTCCGTGCGGGCGAGCGCCGCGGCGACGAGCGTACGCGCCACCGTCACGAGGTTGCGGACCTCGTGCTCGGCCGGGGTGGAGGCGGCCACGTCGTGCGGGAGCGTGGCGTCGAGGACGCCGAGGCTCGATGCGTCGCGCAGGACCCCGGCCCCGGCGGTCATGGCCCGCTGGAGCGTGGCCCGCCCGATCGACGAGACGGTCGTGATCGGCGCCGAGGGCGCGCCCGCACGTCCGAGCACGCCGCGCAGCACGCCGCGCTCGAGGGGGCCGTCCCGGCCGTCGAGGATGGCCTCGACGGCACGCGGCGCGAACACGAGGCCGTCGAGCAGCGAGTTCGACGCGAGCCGGTTCGCACCGTGCACACCCGAGCACGCGACCTCGCCGCAGGCCCACAGCCCCGGGATGGTCGTGGCGCCGTCGAGGTCCGTGCACACCCCGCCGGACAGGTAGTGGGCGGCCGGCGCGATGGGGAGCAGGTCGACCGCGGGATCGAGACCGGCGGCGCGGGCCGCGCCGTCGACGGTCGGGAACCGGGTCGCGAAGTCCTCGATCGGCGTGGCGTCGAGGAACAGGTGGGACAGGTTGCGCTCGACGAGGCGCCGGGTGATCGCCCGGGCCACCACGTCGCGGGGTGCGAGGTCGGCGAGCAGGTGCTCCCCGGCCATGAACGCCACACCGTGCTCGTCGCGCAGGATCGCGCCGTCGCCGCGCAGCGCCTCGCTCAACAGCGGCCGCGGCATCGCGGCCACGTCGAGCGCGGTCGGATGGAACTGCATGAACTCGACGTCGGCGAGAGCCGCGCCGGCGCGGTAAGCCATCGCGATGCCGTCGCCCGTCGACACCGGGGGATTCGTCGTGACCGCGAACAGCTGCCCCGCGCCCCCGGTCGCCAGCAGCACGTGCCGGGCCCGGATCCGATGGGCCGATCCGTCCGGCGCGATCGCCTCGACGCCGACCACCGCGCCGCCCTCCACCAGGAGGTCGACCGTGAACCAGCGCTCACGGGCGTCGACCTCGAGCCGGCCCATCGCAGCGACGAGCGCACGCTCGATCTCGGCCCCGGTCGCGTCGCCGCCCGCGTGCACGACCCGGGCGAGGGAGTGCCCGCCCTCCCGCGCCAGTTCGAGCTCGCCGTCGATGGCGGCCCGGTCGAAGTTCGCGCCGAGCGCGATGAGCTCACGGACCCGATCCGGGCCCTGCTCCACGAGGACGTCGACCGCGTCCGCATCGCACAGCCCGACGCCGGCCACGAGGGTGTCGGACCGGTGGAGGGCCGGGGAGTCCGGCTCGCCGAGCGCCGCGGCCACGCCACCCTGGGCGTAACTCGTCGCGGTGTTGGCGAGCGCGCCCTTGGTGAGGACGGTGACCCCGAGGCCGGCCTCGGCGGCCCGGATCGCGGCCGAGAGCCCGGCGATGCCGCTGCCGAGGACGAGGAGGTCGGTCACGGCCGGACCCTACGCCCCGGTGAACGGTCGACCGTCACCGAGCACGCCGAGGTCGATGCGGATGGTCGCGTCCGACGCGACCGTGAAGGTGGCGTTGTCGATGAGGCGTGCCGTCCCGACGCGGGCGGCCACCGCGACGACGTACTCCTCCCCGACCTCGATGTGGTCGGTCGGCTCGAGATCGCGACCGCGCAGCACCTCGGCGTAGTCGCGCTCGACCCCCGGCGCCGCGTCGAGGGCGGCCTCGAGGTCCCGTTGCAGTCCGGCCCGATCCCGCCGACCGTCGCGCACCGCTCCCGTAGTCGCGACGATCGCGCGGCACAGCGCCAGCGCCTCCCGACGCGCATCGGGGTCGAGGTAGGTGTTACGGCTCGACTTCGCGAGCCCGTCCTCCTCGCGCACGGTCGGGCACGGGACCACGACGATCGGCGCCGCGAGGTCCTCCACCATGGCCCGCACCACCGCGACCTGCTGGAAGTCCTTCTTCCCGAAGTAGGCCCGGCACGGACCCACGATGTTGAACAACTTGGCGACGACCGTCGCCACCCCGGCGAAGTGACCGGGGCGCGACGCACCGCAGAGCCGGTCGGTGATGGCGCCGACGGTCACCGACGTGCGCATGGGGCGGGGGTACATCTCCTCCACACTCGGGTGCAGGACGAGGTCGACCCCCTCGGCGGTGCAGGCGGCCAGATCACGGCCGAGGTCGCGCGGGTATCCGGCGAGGTCCTCCCCCGCCCCGAACTGCAGCGGGTTCACGAAGATCGACACCACGACGAGGTCGCACTCCCGGCGAGCCGCCGCCATGAGGGCGCGGTGGCCCTCGTGCAGGAACCCCATCGTCGGCACGAACCCGACCGTGCGGCCGGCGATCCGTGCCGCATCCGTCGCCTCGCGCAGCGCCGCGACCGTCGTGATGACCCGGGGCGCGCTCATCCGCGCAGCACCTCGGAGAGCGCGGGGTCGACCCGACCGGAGAGCCGCTGGGCCTCCCGGGCGAGGGCCAGGTAGGCATCGCGCTCGTCGGGCGCGAGCGCCGCGAGGTGGGCCTCCACGGTGGCCACGTCGCCGCGGGCGACGGGCCCGGTGAGCGCGGCGGCCGGGCCCATCGCGACGACCGCGTCGAGCGAGGTCCGCATGAGGGGACCGAAGGCCTCGAACGGGACCCCGGCGGCACCGGCGATGCGCTCCACCTGTCCGGCGAGCGCGACGAGGTGGTTCGAGGCGACCGCCGCGGCCGCGTGGTAGCGGGCCCGTCGGGCCGGGTCGACCCGGAACGGCACGAGGCCGATCTCGTCGGCCAGTGCCGCGATCGCCGGCGGGCCGTCCACCGCGGCGTACGCACCGGCGAGGCGAGCCGCGCCGTCCTCACCGGAGAGGGTCTGGAGGGGGTGGAGCGCGCCAAGCCGACCGTCCCCGATCGCGGCACGCGCAGCACCGAACGCGTCGAGGCCTCGGGCCCCGGAGAGGTGCACCACGAGCGCACCGTCCTCGAGCGCGGGGAGCAGCGCGAGCGTCGCCGACTCGATCGCGGCGTCGGGGGTGGCCACGACGACGATCGCGGCCCCACGGGCGAGTTCGGCGAGGCGGCGGACCGGCGCGCCGACCCGCGTGGCGAGTGCCTCGGCACGGCCCTCGTCCCGGCCCGCGACGCCGACCACGGTCCAGCCGCGCGCGACGAGGGCGAGGGTGATGGCGGTGCCGGCACGGCCGGGTCCGACGAGGGCGAGGGTGCGCTGCGACATGGTGAACGTTCCGGCCCGGATGGCCGGTGCCGGTCGAGGTCCGCCCGACGTTCAGCCGGGGAGGCGCAAGGCTACCGGGGCCCGCCGGACGCCCGTCCAGCCGCCGTCCGGCACCGTGACGAGATCGGGAGCGACGTCGTGGAGCGGGGCGAGGACGAAGGTGCGCTCCCACATGCGCGGGTGGGGCACCTCGAGGTCGTCGGTCGCGACCACGAGGTCGCCCACGAGCAGGACGTCGACATCGAGGGTGCGCGGACCCCAGCGTTCGAGACGCACGCGGTGGGCCGCCTGCTCGAGTCGACCGCACACCGCCAGCAGCTCCTGCGGCGTGAGCGTGGTGTCGACCTCGACCACCGCGTTGAGGTAATCGTCCTGGACCGGCCCGCCGACTGGATCGGTCTCGTAGACGCTGGACCGCGCGACGACCTCGATGCCCTGGGTCGCCGCGAGACCGTCCAGCGCGCCCTGCAGGTTCGCGAGCCGGTCACCGAGGTTGGACCCGAGCGCGAGGTGCGCGCGCACCGGCCTCAGGCCTCGATGCGGACCGCGGAGAACTCGAGGTGCTCCGGGACCGGGGGGCGGAGCTTGCGCACGGTGACCACGGCGCCGGTGACGCGTGGGTCCGACCGGCACACCTCGCCGATCCGGGTGGCGAGCCGTTCGATGAGCGCGTAGCGCTCCTCGGTCACGACCCGCGAGATCATCGCCGCGAGCGCGCCGTAGTCGATGGTGTCATCCAGCGAGTCGGACTCGCCGGCCCGCGTGAGGTCGGCCTCGAGATCCACGTCGATCTCGAACGGTTGGGCGCGCTGCTGCTCCTCGGGAAGCACGCCGTGCGTGCCGAGCAGGCGCAGACCGCGGAGTTGGATCGTGCCCACGGCCTCAGGCCCCCCGGACGATGCCGTGGTCGACGGTCGCGGCGACGATCTCACGACCGGTCGCGCCGAGCTCGCGTCCGGTGAGCCGTTCGGCGACCATGATCGCGGCGGGACCCTCGGGGATGAGCTCGGTGTAGAGCAGGTACCCGGCGATGACGCCGACGAGCCGGTCGCCGAACTCCTCCTGGTGGAGCAGCACGCGCTCGGACGGGTCGTCGAGCCGTCGGGCGATGGTCTCGTAGATGACGCGCAGCCGCTCGGGCATCTCGTCGTGGCGTCCGAGCGGGACCTGCTCCCAGGCCAGCGCGGCCTCGTCGTACGCGTGGAGGTTGTGCTGGGAGTCCAGGATGCTGATGATCCGGGTGAACCCCTGCTGGTGGAGCCAGATCAGCTCCTCCTGCCGCCGGATCTTGCGGTGGCTGCGGGCGAACCCGCCGGGGCGCTCGGACGCCGCGAGGCGATCCTTGATGACCCAGCAGAACATGCGGGGCTGGAGGCCCTGGGCCCACCGGCCGCGCAGGGCACTCACGCCGCCACCGCGGCGACCGATCGGAGCCGTTCGACGATGGCCGCGGCCCGCACCGAGGCCGCCACATCGTGCACGCGCACCATCGCAGCACCGTGCTCGAGCGCCCACACCGTGGTCGCCACGGTCGCCGCCTCGCGAGCCGCCGGGTCCGCACCCGTCCCCGCGATGACGCCGAGGAACGACTTGCGCGACGCGCCGACGAGCACCGGCACCTCGACCCGTTCGACGATCGTGTCGAGGTGCGCGAGGAGGGCGACGTTGTGCTCGACGGTCTTGCCGAACCCGATGCCCGGATCGACCATGAGCGATCCGGGGTCGACCCCGGCGGCGATCGCAGCATCACAGCGGGCCCGCAGGTGATCGACCACCTCGGCGACCACGTCGTCGTAGTGCGGGTCCCGCTGCATGGTGCGCGGCTCACCCTGCATGTGCATGGCGATGAACCCCACCCCGGAGTCGGCCACGACCCGGAGCATGTCGGGATCGTGCCGTCCGGCGGAGACGTCGTTCACGACGCGGGCTCCCGCCGCGATCGCGGCCTCGGCGACCGCGGCCTTCGAGGTGTCCACGCTCACGACCGCGTGCTCGGCCAACGCCGCGACGACGGGAACGACCCGGGCGATCTCGTCCGCGACGGTGACCGGCTCGGCCCCGGGGCGGGTGGACTCACCGCCGACGTCGAGCACCGCTGCGCCGGCTGCGAGCAGCGCGGCGCCGTGGTCACGGGCGGCCTCGGTGCCGAACCAGCGACCGCCGTCCGAGAAGGAGTCGGGCGTGACGTTCACGACGCCCATGACCGGGCCCGTGACCGCTGTCCCCCGCTCCCGGGAGAACCCCCAGGTGAACATCGGCGCGGAGGTTAGTAGGCGTCCGTCGGGGCCGCTCCGGTGCCGCGGCCGGGACCGGGAGACTCCTGGACCGGACCTCGGGGCCTCAGCGGGCGGTCGGGATGCCGATGAGGCCCATGGCCTCCGCCCGGGTGGAGGCGTTCTCCTTGAAGATGCCTCGCACCGCCGAGGTGACGGTGATCGATCCGGGCTTCTTCACCCCGCGCATGCCCATGCAGAGGTGTTCGGCCTCCATCACGACCAGCACGCCGCGCGGCTCGAGCGCGTCCACGAGCGCATCGGCGACCTGGGTCGTGAGCCGCTCCTGGACCTGGGGCCGACGGGCGTAGCCGTCGCAGAGGCGGGCCAGCTTCGACAGGCCGGTGATGCGACCGTCCCGGCCGGGGATGTACGCGACGTGGGCCTGCCCGTGGAAGGGCACGAGGTGGTGCTCGCAGAGCGAGTAGATCGGGATGTCCTTCACCATGACCATCTCGTCGTGGTTCGCCTCGAAGGTGACGGCGAGGTGCGCGGCCGGGTCCTCGTGGAGGCCCGAGAGCACCTCGGCGTACATCTCGGCGACGCGGGCCGGCGTACGCAGCAGACCGTCGCGGTCGGGATCCTCACCGACCGCCTCGAGGATCTCGCGCACGGCGCGGGCGATGCGCTCGCGGTCGACCGGACTGGAGGGTTGCTCGGCCACGGGGGCTCCTGGGTGGATCGGGGACGTCGTGGGCGACGGGGAGGCTACCGGCGGTCGCGCCCGCGGGTCGGCCGGGCGGGCACCGGGCTCAGGATCCGACGTACTCGACGATCGCGTCGAGGTTGCGGTACCGCTCGGCGACGTCGAGCCCGTACCCGACCACGAACGCCGGCGGGATCGTGAAGCCGATGTAGCGGAGGTCCGTGTCGGTCTTCTGGAGACCCTCGCGCAGCAGCAGCGCGCAGACCTCGAGGGAGGCCGGACCGCGCGCGGCGAGGTTGCGTCGCAGGTAGTTGAGGGTGAGCCCGGAGTCGACGATGTCCTCGACCACGATGACGTCACGGCCGGTGAGGTCGAGGTCGAGGTCCTTGATGATGCGCACGACGCCCGAGGTGCGGGTGGCCGAGCCGTAGGAGGACACCGCCATGAAGTCGAACTCGACCGGCAGGTCGATCGCTCGCGACAGATCGCTCATGAACATGAACGCGCCCTTGAGCACGCCGACGAGCAGCGGAGCCCGTCCGGCGTAGTCGCGCGTGATCTCGGCCCCGAGTTCGGCGACCCGCTGGCGAAGCTGCGCCGCGCTCACGACCTCGCGCCCGAGGTTCGGATCGGTCCCGGTCCGTTCCACTGCGGCCTCGCTCACGCGTCCCCCTCATCGTTCGCGTCGGCGTCGGTCGCGCACGCTAGCCCGCGTCGCAACCGACCGTCGCTGCGGGACACGCGCACCCCGCCGGTGACCTCTGCCGCGCGTCGCGAGCCGTCGAGCACCGTCTCGACCCGGGCGAGGTCCGCGAGCGACGGCCACGGCGGACCGAGCCAGCGGCGCAGCGCGCGCCGGACGAGTGCACGCGGGGCGGAGCGCAGCACCGCGACCGCCGGCTCGTCCCGACCCGCCGCGTCGAGCACCTCGTCGGCGAGCGTGTCGAGCAGGTCGGCCTCCTCGGCCATGACGCGAGCCTGACGGGCGAGTACCGGCACGAGGTCGCGCTCGGCCCCCGCGCCGAGGAGTGGCAGCACGGTGTGGCGCACCCAGTTGCGCCGGAACCGTTCGTCATCGTTGGTGGGATCGGCCACCGGTTCCACACCGGCCGCCGCCGAGACCGCTGCGGCCAACGCGTGCAGCTCGGCGCGTCGCACGCCGAGCAACGGGCGGGCGACCACGCCGCGCCGGGCCGGCATGCCCGCGAGCCCGGAGGTGCCGGCTCCCCGGAGGAGGTTGAGGATCACCGTCTCGGCGAGGTCGTCCGCGCTGTGGCCGGTGAGGATCGCGCTGGCCCCGACCTCGGTGGCCACCCGGCCGAGGGCCTCGTAGCGGGCGTCGCGGGCCCGGGCCTCGAGGTTCGGTCCCGACGACACCTCGACCCGCACCGCCCGGCTGGACACCCCGAGGTGTCGGGCCAGGGTGGCGACCACGGCGGCTTCGGCGGCGCCGGTCGGTCGCAGGCCGTGGTCGACGTGGACGGCGACCGGTTCGAGGCCGGCCCGTGCGGCGACCGCGAGGAGCGCGACGGAGTCGGGACCACCCGAGCACGCGACGACGACGGGAGCGGGGAGTCCGATCAGATCCGCGCGGGCCGCGACCCCGTCGAGGGGGTCAGGCCCGGTCACGGGCCTACCGCCCGCGGGTCTTGAGCCGGATCACCTTCACGTAGTACCCGAGTGCGAGGGCACCTGCGATGCCGATGAAGGAGAGGAACAGCACCGGGGCGATCCAGTAGTGCCACGGCTTGGCCTCGGCGAGCACGACGGTCGCCGCGCCGGCCGGGGCGGCGGTCACGAGGACCGCGGTGAGGGCGAGGATGAGCGTGCGCAGCGTCTTCACGGATGCTCCAGTCGGGACCGGCCACCCACGGGGGCCTGACGGGGAGACGGTAGCGCGCAGGGTCGCCGGGGGGACCAACCGTGACGGTCAGTCCGCGGCCTCGGCCGCCAGCAGTGCCGAGATCCGGGACTCGAGGTCCGCCGGGAGCGGGTCCTGACATCGTTGGGCGACCACGCGCCGAACGGTCACCTTGAGGGTGTACCCCTCGAGGCACGGCGGACACTCCTCGAGGTGACGGGCCACCGCGCGCCGGCGCCAGACCGTGGTCTCGCCGTCGAGGTAGGCGTACAGCTGCTCGCGGATCTCGTAGCAGTCCATGGTCGACTTCCGGGTCCTCGTGTGATCGCCGCAGGACGCTACGCGCCCGCGGGTTCCTTCGTCGGGACGAGGCCGCGCTCGACCGCCAGGTCGAACAACGCCTCCTCGAGCTTCCTTCTTCCCCGGTGGAGCCGGCTCATGACCGTGCCGATCGGCACCTCGGTGATCTCGGCGATCTCCCGGTAGGAGAAGCCCTCCACGTCGGCGAGCAGCACGGTCTGGCGGAACACCTCGGGGAGGTCCTCGAGCGCCTGCTTCACGGCGTCGTCCGGCATGGCGTCGAGTGCCTCGACCTCCGCGGTGCGCGCCGCCGCAGCCGCCTCGAGTCCGCCGATGGCGCCGTGCAGGGCCCACTCCTCCATGCCGTCGAGATCACGCTCGTCGGGCCGACGCTGCTTGGCCCGGTACATGTTGATGTAGGCGTTGGTGGCGATGCGGTAGAGCCAGGCCCGGAGCGTGCCGCCCTCTCGGTAGTTCGGGAAGGCGCGGTAGGCGCGCAGGTACGTCTCCTGCACGAGGTCCTCGGCGTCGGCCGGGTTGCGGGTGAGGCGCAGGGCGTGCGAGTAGAGCGCGGGCATGTACTCCCGTGTCATCTCCTCGAACTTCGCCTGATCCGCCATGTCGACGAGGATACCGGGAGGCTCGGACACCGTCCCTCAGGTATCGGCGGTCCTGCAGGGGGCACATGTGGGATCGTGGAGCCATGCACCGGCTCACCGAACTCACCGACGGCGTCGTCGCCGTCCGCCCGGTGCTCGAGGCCCACGTCGACGGGCTCCACGCGGCCGTCTCGGCCTCGCTGCCCGAGTTGACCCCCTGGTTCCCGTGGTGCCACGAGGGGTACGAACGGGCTGAGATGGCCGAGTTCGTGCGCCGGGCCCGCCGGTCGCGCGAGCGCGGGCAGGAGTACCACTTCGCCCTCCACGACGCGGCCTCGGGCGAGGTGCTCGGCGCGTGCGGCCTGCGCATCGACGGCAGCGATGCGGCGATCGGCGAGATCGGCTACTGGATCGCCACCGGGCACACCGGCCGGGGCCATGCGACCCGCGGTGCGCGCCTCGTCGCCGCCTGGGGGCTGGGCGAGGTCGGGCTCGAGCGCATCGAGATCATCGCCGCGGTGCACAACGACCGCAGCCGGGCCGTGGCCCGGGCCGCCGGTGCCCGCGAGGAGGGCGTCGCCCGCAACCGCATCGTGCTCGGCGACGGCCGACGCGCCGACGCGGTGGTGCACGCCATCGTGCGCGGCGACCTCGCCTGAAGCGGACCCGGCCGACGCCGCGGCGTGGCCGGTGTACGCTCTCCGACCTGTTGCCGGGGTAGCTCAGTCGGCAGAGCAGCTCACTCGTAATGAGCAGGTCAGGGGTTCGAATCCCCTCTCCGGCTCCACATCGCCGAACGTGACCGGGCCCGTCCGTGAGGACGGGCCCGCATCGTGTCCACCGCGACGGTGGACCCGTGGGTTCAGCGACCCTGGATACGCCCGAGGAGTCGGAGCACCTCGAGGTAGAGCCAGACCATCGTCGAGAGCAGCGACAGTGCGCTGTACCACTCGTAGATGGCCGGGGCGCCGGCGGCCACACCCCGCTCGATGAACGAGAAGTCGACGAGCAGGTTGAGGGCGGCGATCACGCAGATGCCGACGCTGAGCGCGATCCCGAGACCCGAGGAGTCGGTGAGGAACGACGGGCGGGCACCGAAGATCGACAGCACGAACGAGAAGACGTAGAGCAGCATGACCCCGAAGGTGGCGCCCATGATGATCCCGATCATGCGGTTCGTGACCTTCACGATGCGGGTCGTGTAGAGCACGAGCATCGCCGTGAACGCGCCCACGGTGGCGAGCAGGGCCTGGGTCACGATGCCGTTGTAGGTGTCGTTGTAGATCTTGGATATCGCGCCGACCCAGAAGCCCATGATGAGCGCGTAGGCGAAGCCGGCGAACGGGGCGACCCGCGGGTTGCGGGCGGCCCAGATCGTGAGCCCGATGAGCAGGATGAAGCCCCCGAAGAGCAGCAGCGGGCTGCCCTCGGCCAGGGTCTCGGCCCGGGACCAGCCGACGCCGGCGCACACGAGGGTGACGAACAGCAGGATGAAGGTCTTGCCCGCGACCCCGCCCACGGTCATGGTCCGGGTCGGCGACGCGTCGACCCGCTGGATGTTCGCCGCGGTGAAGGTCTGCTCGTTGAGCATCTGCTTGGACATGGATCCTCCGATCCTCGGTGGCCGGACCAGCCTAGGCAGGTGCGACCGGCGGCAGGTGGAGCAGGAGGTGCTCGACCAGGAGTCCCTCGGTCGGGTTGAACGTGAAGGAGCGCCGGGTCGCCGCGCACACCTCGAGGGCACGGGCCGCCTCACGCGCACCGACGCGCAGCGGTGCGCGGTCGAGGTTGCGCGGCGGCGCGTCGGGGGCGAGCGCGTCGCGGTAGACGGACTCGATCGCAGCGATGCCCTCGAGGAGCGCCTCGGCCCGCGCGCGCCGCAGGCTCCGCTTCTGCGCCTCGACGAGCCGGCGGCGCATCGCCTGCGCGGTGCGTGCCGCGTACCCGAGCCGCTCGGCCTCGGCGTCGGCCTCCTCGAGCTCTCGGGTCTGGATCGCCTCGAGCGCGCCGATCGCGTCGTCGATCGCGGCCCCGAGCCCCGCCGCGAGTTCCAGCGCCGTCGCGCCGTGGCCGGTGATCCGGGCCGGTACGTCCGCGAACGCGAGGCGCAACGGGGCGAGCGGACCGGCGAGGGTGCGGGCCCGGTCGAGTCGCCCGCCGGCGAGTGACGCGGCGAGGCGGGCCGCATCGGCGGACACCCCTTCCGCGAGGAGCGCCTCGACGACGAGGTCGTCCGAGAGTGCACCGAAGTCGATGCGCTGGCAGCGGGACCGGATCGTGATCGGGAGCGCATCGGCCGAATCCGTGACCACGATGACGACGGTGCGCGGCGGCGGTTCCTCGATGCTCTTGAGCAGCGCGTTGGCACTCGGGTCGTTGAGGCGTTCGGCCTCGAGCAGCACGACGCACTTGCGCGGCCCCTCCACCGGCGCCGCGTGGATCTCGGGGAGGACCCCGCCCCGGATGTCGCGCTCGATCGAGTACTCGCTCGCGGTCGGCGAGAACTCCACCACGTCCGGGTGCCGGCCGCGCGCGACGCGCGGGTCGCCGGCGGCGCCGACGAGCGCGGCCCCGAGCGCCCGAGCGCCCCCCTCGATCCCGGAGCCGCGCGGGCCCACGAGCAGGTACGCGTGCACGGGCCGTGCGACGGCCCGGCGGAGCGCGTCGACCGCACGGTCCTGACCCACGATCTCGGACCAGGGGTCGGTCGCGGGTCGGTCGGGGGCGTGGGTGGTCGGCATCGGGGCGAGCCTACGAGGGCGTCGGACGTCCGAGCCGCGCCTCGACGAGCGCGATGAGCCGCTCCCCCACCTCGTCGGCCGTCCCGCTCGCATCGAGCAGTGCCCACCCCCGGCTCGCCGCGAGCTCGCGGTACGCGCGCCGGACCCGGAGGTGGAAGTCCCCGGACTCGCGTTCCAGGCGATCGTCGCCGCCGTCCCGGGTCGCCCGGCGATCGTCGGCGAGTCCGTCGGTCAGGTCGAGGACCACGACGAGGTCGGGCGTGGTCCCGGACGTCGCCCACTCGTTGATGCGCGCCACCTCCTCGACCCCGAGGTCGCGGGCCACACCCTGGTAGACGAGGGAGGACGGGACGTGGCGATCCGAGATCACCCAGTCGCCCCGGGCGAGCGCGGGCCGCACGATCTCGGCGAGCGCCTCGGCCCGGTCGGCGGCCATGAGCAGCGCCTCCGCCCGCGCGTCGAGCGGCTCCGACCCGTCGAGCAGCACGGCCCGGATGCGCGCGCCGTTGACGGTGCCGCCGGGCTCGCGGGTCGCGATCGCAGCGCCGCCACAGGATCGCACCCAGGTCGCGAGCCGGGCGACCTGGGTGCTCTTGCCGGTGCCGTCCGCGCCCTCGAGCACGACGAAACGGCCGGTCACGACGGCTCCGGCCCGGCGTCGTCGGGCGCGCCGGACACGCCCGGCCCCGCCGCGGTGGACCCGCGGCGCGCCGGCCGGGTCGGGTGGCCGCGGGAGGCCTCCTCGCGCCCCATGCGCTGCAGTTCGAGGCGGGCGTACATCCCGCCCCCGATCACGAGCGCGCCGCCGAACCACAGCGCGAACCGCACCCCCGGGAACGCGTAGGTGAGCCCGCCGATGGTCACCGACTTGCCCGGGATGAACAGGCCGGAGAGCCAGCCCGCGAGGTCGGCGAGCAGCGGCGAGACGGTGAGCGAGATGAGCAGGCACAGGCGCACCACGGCGGCGAGGGTCGCGAACGTGCGACCGCGCAGCTCGTCGGACACGTGCTCCTGGAGCACCGTGAACCCGGTGACGTAGGCGGTTCCCGCGCAGGCCCCGACCCCGGCGATCATGAGTGCCACGAGACCGCCGCTGGAGAAGGTTGCGGCGGCGGCGAGGAACGCGCCCACGCCGATGACCGCCCACTCGAACACCGGCTCGCGCCGCACCCGACGCTGCACGAGCAGCAGCGTCACCACCCCGATGGCCGCGCCGGTGCCGAGCGCGGTCATGAGCACACCGAACTGGGCCGGCCCCCCGAGGATCGTGTCCGCGAACACGGGGCCGAGCGGCACCATCGCGCCCGCGCCGATGATGCCGAGCCCCATGCCGACGATGACCGCACGTGAGCGGCGATCCGTGCGGATGAAGGACATCCCCTCGCGGATCTCGGTGATGCTCTGGTTCCACTGGAAGCGTCGGCCGGTCTTCTCCGGCCCCGGGATCGGCAACCCGAGCACGAGGACGGCCGAGGCGAGGAAGGTCGCGGCGTCGGCCCAGAGCGCGATGGTCTCCTTGCTCACCGACAGGCTCTTGAGGGCCTCGAACCCGCCGAGCCAGGTCGCGACGACCGCCAGGGCCGAGAAGATCACACCGCCGAACGGGAAGGTGCCGTACGAGGCGACGAGACCGAGCGAGTTCGCGTTCGCCAACTGCTCCTTGGCCACCACGCTCGGCAGCGCGGCGTCCTTGGCCGGTCCCCAGAGCAGGGTGAGGATCTCGATGAGGAAGGAGATGAGGACGAGCACCCAGATGCTGTTGGCGAAGGGCAGGGCGCACAGCAGGCCGGCTCGCCCGACGTCGGCGATGACCATGACCTTGCGCCGGTCGAACCGGTCGACGATGACCCCGCCGAGGGTCGCGAGGAAGAACGACGGCAGCATGCGGGCCACCATCACGAGGCTCACCGCGGTGGCCGAGTTGTTCGACACGCGGGCCGCGATCGCCAGGATCGCGAAGAGCCCCACCCAGTCGCCGAGGCTCGAGAGGACCTGCGCGGTCCAGAGGCGGACGAACGCCGGGTTGCGGAAGACCCCGCGCAGCGCCGACGGATCGGGCGGCTGCTCCTCCGGGGAGGCCGGGATGAAAGGGGTCTCGGTGCTCACGCGCCCCCGAGCCTACGGGTCCCGCCGTGCCGGCCCCGGCCGTGGTCTAGGCGCCCTCGGGACCGGCCGTGAACTCCCGCAGCACCTCGTCGATCGCCTCGACCACCGGCTCGGGTTCCGGGGCGCCGCTGCGCTTGGTCGCCTTCTTCGCTGTGCTCTTCTTCGCCGTGGCCTTCTTCGCCGTGGCCTTCGCCGCCTTCTTCGCCGCGCCGGCCTTCGAGGTCTTCGAGGTGCCCTTCTTGACCACCCGCGTCGCCTTCTTCGGGGAGTCCGCGAGTCGCGCCGCACGCTCGGCGAGCAGTTGCACCGCCATCTCGGCCGTGACCTGCTCGGGGTCGACGCCGCGCGGCACCGTCGCGTTGACCGTGCCGTCGGTGATGTACGGACCGAAGCGCCCGTCCTTGACCACCATCGGCGCACCCGTCTCGGGATGTGGCCCGAGGTCGGCGAGCGGCGGCTTGGCGACGCGACCGCGACCGCGCTTGGGCTGCGCGTAGATCGCTGCGGCCTCCTCGATCGTGATCGTGAGCAGTTGCTCCTCGGTCTCGATCGAACGCGAGTCGGTGCCCTTGCGCAGGTACGGGCCGTACCGACCGGTCTGGGCCGTCACCTCCTCGCCGTCGATCTCGCCGACGACCCGCGGGAGTGCGAGGAGTGACAACGCCTCCTCGTAGGTGACCGTCTCGGGGTCCATGGACTTGAACAGCGAGGCCCGCTTCGGCTTGTCGGCCTTCTTCCCCTTGCCGGTGCTCGCCGGGTCCTGCGCGCCGACCTGCAGGAACGGCCCGAAGCGGCCGTTGAGCACGATGATCGGCAGCCCCGTGTCCGGGTCCGGGCCGAGTTCACGCGGCCCGAGGGTCCCCTTGGCCAGGATCTCCTCGGCGCGCTCGACGGTGAGCTCGTCCGGGAGCACGCCGTCGGGCATCGTGCACTTCTCGATCTCCCCGCGGTGCAGTGACTCGCCGTTGCGCCAGACCCGCACGGAGATCTCGTTGCCCTCGGCGTCGGTCCCGATCGGGATCGCGTTCACGACGCTCATCTCGATGGTGTCGAGGTGCTCCTGGGAGACGAGTTGCTTGAGCCCGGGTTCGGTGCGCCCGAAGTAGAACTCGTCGAGCCACTTCTCGACCTCGGCCTCCCCGGCTGCGACCTGGTCGAGCACCTGCTCCATCTGGGCGGTGAACCGGTAGTCGACGAGGTGCCCGAAGTACATCTCGAGCAGTTGGGTCTTGGCGAACGCGGTCCAGGACGGCACGAGCGCGTTGCCCTGCTTGAACACGTAGCCCCGGGTCGAGGAGATCTTGTCGATGATCGACGCGTACGTCGACGGACGCCCGATGCCCCGGGCCTCGAGCTCCTTCACGAGGCTCGCCTCGGTGTACCGGGCCGGCGGGTTCGTGCTGTGACCGTCGACCGAGAGATCGGTGCAGTCGACCGGGTCCCCCTGGGCGAGCGCGGGCAGCACCGCCTCCTCCTCGTCCTCGGTCGGATCGTCCTCCGAGACATCGACGTAGGCCACCCGGAACCCGAGGAAGGTGTACTGGCGACCCGAGGCGCGCAGCACGACCTCCTCGCCGCTCGCGCTCGTCCCGATGCGCAGGGTCGACTGCAGGTACTCGGCGTTCGCCATCTGGTTCGCGAGGGTGCGCTTCCAGATGAGGTCGTAGAGGGTGAACTCGTCGTTGCTGAGTTCGCGCCGCACCTCCTCGGGGGCCCGGAACCGCTCGCCCGCCGGCCGGATCGCCTCGTGGGCCTCCTGTGCGCCGGTCGCCTTGCCGCGGGCCTTGCGGCCGGACTCGTGCGGGTACAGGTACTCGGCGCCGAACCGATCCGCGATCTGGGTCCGGGCCGCGTGGATGGCCTGCTGGGAGAGGTGGGCGGAGTCGGTCCGCATGTAGGTGATGTAGCCCCGCTCGTAGAGCCCCTGGGCGACCGACATCGTGCGTCCCGCGCTCCACGAGAACTTGTTGCCCGCCTCCTGCTGCAGGGTCGAGGTGCGGAACGCATCCTTGGGGACCGAGGTGCCCGGCTTCTGCTCCGCTGCGAGCACCCGGAAGGACGCATCACCGAGGGCGGCGGCGAGGAGGCCGGCCGCGGCCTCGTCGAGGTGGCGGGCCCGCGAACCCGGCTTGAGGGCACCGGTGTCGGGATCGAAGTCCTTGCCGGTGGCCACGGGCGAACCGCCGACCTCGACCAACTTGGCGGCGAAGGTGCGTCGGTCGTCCCCGGACGCCGCCCGCATCGTGGCGGTGAGGTCCCAGTACCCGGCCCGGCGGAACCGCATGCGCTCCCGCTCCCGCTCGACCACGAGGCGCACCGCCACGCTCTGCACCCGGCCGACGCTGCGGGCACTCGGGACCCGACGCCACAGGACCGGCGAGACCTCGTACCCGACGAGTCGGTCGAGGATTCGTCGACCGTCAGCGGCCTCGACGAGGCGCCGGTCGATGTCCCGGGGTGAGTCGATGGCATCCTCGATCGCCTCACGGGTGATCTCGTGGAAGACCATCCGACGGACGTCGACCTTCGGCTGGAGGATCTCGAGGAGGTGCCAGGCGATCGACTCGCCCTCACGGTCCTCGTCGGTGGCGAGGTAGAGCGAGTCCGCCGCCTTCAGGGCCCGCTTGATGTCGCGCACCACCTCACGGGAACGACCGCGCGGCTCGTCCCACTCGAGGGCGAAGTGGTTGTCGACGTCGATGCCGAGCCCCTTCTCCGGGAGATCCCGGACGTGGCCGTAGGACGCCAGGACGGTGTACTCGTCGCCGAGGAAGCGACCGATCGTGTCGGCCTTGGTCTTCGACTCGACGATCACGAGGTGGTTCGGCAACTCGGCTCCATCGGGTTCGGGCCCGGGCCGCGACGGGTCACGGTCCGGAGGTCGGGCGCCGGGACCGTACGCCCGGCGGAGGGCTCCGCGGCGGTTCTCGGGCCGCTCGCCCCTTTTTCCATCGGTCGCACGCCGGGGCCCCCTGTGTCAAGCCGGACCCCGCCGAGCCTCTAACGTCGGGCCATGCCCACCCAGCTCGCCGCGGCCCTCGGTTACGCCGCCACCCACTTCACCCTCGGGGCCGGCCCGCTCAGCCCGGAGCGCATCCTCGAGGGCCTCGGCTCGTTCGCGACGATCGGGCTCATCGCCATCATCTTCGCCGAGTCGGGTCTGCTGATCGGCTTCTTCCTGCCCGGCGACTCGCTCCTGTTCATCGCCGGCCTCATCGCGGCGGGCGGGAGCGAGAACATCTCGCTGTCCCTGCCGGTGATCCTCGTGGGCTGCGCGCTCGCCGCCATCATCGGCGACCAGGTCGGGTACGCGTTCGGCAAGAAGGTGGGACCGGCGCTGTTCAAGCGTCCGGACTCGAAGATCTTCAAGCAGCAGTACGTGGCCCAGGCCGATGCGTTCTTCGACCGCCACGGGGCCAAGGCGATCGTGCTGGCCCGGTTCGTGCCGATCGTCCGGACGTTCACGCCGATCCTCGCCGGCGTCGGGAAGATGGAGTACCGCCGGTTCGTCACCTACAACGTGGCCGGCGG
>JBJTOY010000099.1:0-56411 GCA_046074845.1 Actinomycetes bacterium
CTTCGGGCTCTACGACGGTGCCCTGTTGTCGACGGGGATCGAGTCGATCACCTGGGACGATGCGATCTCGCGCTATGTCGTGCGCACCGATCGCGGGGATGTCCTGCGCGCCAAGTTCGTCTGCATGGGAACGGGGCCCCTGCACCGCCCGAAGTTGCCCGGCATCCCCGGCATCCACGACTTCGCAGGGCACGCCTTCCACACCAGCCGCTGGGATTGGTCCTACACCGGTGGTGACCCGAGCGGTGCGCCGATGACGGGCCTGGCGGACAAACGGGTCGGCATCATCGGCACGGGTGCCACCGCCGTCCAGTGCATCCCGCACCTGTCGCGCTCGGCGAAGGAGCTGTTCGTGTTCCAGCGCACGCCGTCGGCGATCGACGAGCGCAACAACCACGCGATCGACCGCGAGTGGTTCGCCGCGCTCGAGTCGGGTTGGCAGCGCAAGTGGATGATGAACTTCGCGACGCTCCAGATGATGGGCTTCGCCGAGGAGGACCTCGTCAAGGACGGGTGGACCGACATCTCCCAGCGCATCCGCGACCGCATCGTCGCCACGCTCGACGGCGAGTTCTCGGTCGAGACCTGGGTGCGCGCCTACGAGGACTGCGACGACGAGAAGATGGAGGAGATCCGGGCCCGCGTCGACGCGATCCTCACGGATCCCGCTGCGGCAGAACACCTGAAGCCCTGGTACCGGCAACTCTGCAAGCGGCCGTGCTTCCACGACGAGTACCTGCAGACCTACAACCGTCCGAACGTGCACCTCGTCGATACCGACGGGCGGGGCGCGACGCGGATCGACGGGCCCGGCGTCTGGGTCGGTGACGACCACTACGACCTCGACGTGCTCATCTTCGCGTCCGGCTTCGAGGTGGGGACCGACTACGCGCGCCGCACCGGGTACGAGACGACCGGACGCGACGGGGTCACGTTGACCGAGCGGTGGGCCGACGGGATGCGCACGCTCCACGGCATGCACGTGCACGGGTTCCCGAACCTGTTCATCGTGAGCCTCAGCCAGGCCGGGAACCTGATCTCGAACGTCACGTACAACCTCACCGAGGCCGGCGCGAACGTCGCCGCCGTGGTCCGGCACGCGCTCGACGTCGGTGCGATCGAGGTGGAGGTGACCCAGGAGGCCGAGGACGACTGGATCGACCGCATCGAGCGCTCGACCCGCGGCGTGCTCGGCAGCACCGAGTGCACGCCCGGCTACTACAACAACGAGGGTCGCACGATGGGCCGCCGCGAGCGTCTGAACAGCGCGGGGTACCCCGAGGGCCCGGTCGCCTACTTCGCCTACATCGACGCGTGGCGCCGCTCCGGCGAGTTCGCCGGCCTCGAGTTCCGCACCGCCTGAGCGGGTCGACCATCACCACCGGCGGCACCGTGGGCGCGACCGTGCGGCCGACGCCTACGCCCTGGCCTCGGCCCAGCGACGCAGGCCCCAGCCGAGCAGGGTGAGCCCGAACGCGATCGCCACGAGGCGCACCGTGTCCTGGCCCGTGTTCGGCAGGTCCTGGGACGCGTCCGCCGGCAGCACGGACGGTGCCGTGGTCGGCGGGACGGTCGTGGTCGGCGCCAGCGTCGTGGTCGTCACGGGCGCCAGCGTCGTGGTCGTCACGGGCGCCACCGTCGTGGTCGTCACGGGCGCCACCGTCGTGGTCGTCACGGGCGCCACCGTCGTGGTCGTCGGCGGGACCGTGGTCGTGGTCGTCGTGGTGGTCGTGGTGGTGGTCGTGGTCGTCGTGGTCGTGGTCGTGGTGACCGTCGGGTCGGTGATGACGATCGTTGCGTTCTTCGCCGGGTCGTCCTTGTAGTGGTAGGAGGAACCCGAGAAGTCGTAGAGCACCGGGCTGATGGTCGTCGTCCCGGCCGCGATCACCTTGACCACCACCGTGGTCACCACCGGATCGCCTCCCGCCTTCCCTCCGGCGAACCCCTCCGGGCCGATGCAGGATCGGTAGGTGGGTGACCCCACGACCTCGTCCCACCCGCACGCGTCGGCGTAGAACTCGAGGTTCGTCGCCCCGGTCGGTGTCGTGTAGGTGACGTCGACGCTCTGGACCTCGAGGAACGCCGAGTCGAAGGCGGGCAGCGAGGTGAACTGCTCGTAGCCGCCGGGCGCCGTGCCACCGGTGAGGACGAAGGTCAGCGTGTCACCCACCTGAGCGGTCGCCGGCACACCCGTGAGCGATGCGATGTTGTTCCGGTTCTGCGAGATGAGGTGCTCGACGTAGATCTGCCGGTTCGCCGGGGTGGACACCGGATCCGCGTTGGTGGCCGCAGCGCCGATCACGAAGTTGCGCGTGGTGTCGTACGCGCTCGCGTTCCGGGTGACGACGACCGTGTAGTAGAAGAACCTGCACGCTCCGGGAGCGAGCGACGCCGCACCGAGGGTGTCCGGGCCGGATAGGTCGACGTACGCGTTCGCCGAGGTCCAACTCCAGAACACGGACACGCCGGTGGCCTCGACGGCGCCCTCGTTGCAGACACCGGCCCCCACTGCGAACCGGTTCGGCCCCACCGCAACGTCGTTCGAGTCGAGGCCCACGATGTTCCAGCCGAGCGGGTTGATCGACAACGTGGTGGTGGCTGCCGCACCCGAGCCCCGCATCGGATCCGCCGTGACGCCGGCCACCGTCGCGATGAGGCCCGCGACGATCACCGCGGCAGCTCGGACGCGCATCGGGCGGTTCGCGGGTGTTGTCGGCATGGGGACTCGTTCCTCGCTCAGGACTGTGCGGATACTGCGGAGGCGACACTAGGGGGCCACCGCCGGGGCCCGACGGATAGCGGCTCAGGTGCCCAACCACTCCTGGGTACGGTCCCACAGCGCCACCGCCCGGGCCGGATCCACCGCGTAGGCCCGGACCCCCGTACCGCTCACCGGATCCTCGGTCGGCTCGGCCACATGGCAGTCCTCGAGGTACGCACCGCCGTGCGCGTCGAGTTCCGCCGCGGTCGCGGCCCAGCAGGTGGTGGCCGCACCCTGCGGGATCGTCTTCCACTCCACCGCCGCCCCGGCCGCCATCGTCTCCATGAGCGACGCGATCGCGTCCTCCGTGAGGTGTCGACCGAGTTCGGTCACGATCCGGCCCGGGTGCACCGAGAACGCGCGGGCGCGATCACCGAGGCGTCGGTCGAGTTCACGGGCGAAGAGCGCGTTGGCGGTCTTGGACCGTCCGTAGGCGACCCACGGGTCGTAGGCGGTCCGCTCGAAGTTCGGATCGTCGAGGTCGACGTCGGCGAAGCGGTGGCCCGCGCTGCTCAGGACGATCACCCGCCCGCCATCGACGAGCATCGGGAGCAGCGGCACGGTGAGCGCCACGTGGCCGAGGTGGTTCGTGCCGATCTGCATCTCCCACCCATCGATCGTGCTGCGCTGCGGGCACCCCATGATCCCGGCGTTGGCGATGAGCAGGTCGAGCGGCTCGCCGTCGGCGAGGTACGCGCCGGTGAATGCCCGCACGCTCCCGAGCGAGTCGAGCTCGACGATCCGCTGCGAGAGCACCGCGCCCGGCACCCCCGCACGGATCCGGTCCATGGCCGCCGCACCTCGCTCGGGGTCCCGGACCGCCAGGACGACCTCGGCCCCTCGGGCGGCGAGCGCCCGGGCGGTCTCCTCACCCAGGCCGGTGGACGCCCCCGTGACGAGGGCTCGGCGGCCGGTGAGGTCGTGGTCGATGAGGACCTCGTCGGCGGTGGACTCGGCGGAGGCGGGCATCGGCGGAGTCTGGCAGGAAGGCCGCGCCGGGGCACCGAGTACGCCCCCCGATCCGCCCTCCCCGGATCGAACGGGATTCCCTCTGGCCTGCCACGGTGCGTGGGCATAGGATGCCGAGGTCACCGTTTCGGAGGATTCCGGGGCGGCGGATTTCCACGCAGCGTGACCACCGGAGTCTCCACCTTGCAAGAGTTCAGCCTGCTCGATGAGACCGCTCCGGCCACCGGGACGGTCGTCGCGCCGCTGACCCTGCCACGGCCGAGCAACGGTCGCCCGAGCCTGCGCACCCGGCTCGTCCTGCGCGACGTCCTGACGCTCGTGGCCTGCACCGCGCTCGTCGTGTTCGCCGCACCCGAGGCCCGTACCGTCCCGCTCACCACTCGGATCGCGCCGCTCGGCGCCGTGGCGCTCGTCACGTGGTTCGGGATCCTCGCCCAGGGTCTCTACCGGGCCCGCAACTGCTCGATCCGATCGCTCGAGGTGCTCCGGGTGGGGCGCGCCGCCATCTTCGGGGTCGTCGCCGGCCTCCTCGTCGCCGCCGCCATCCACCACCCGATGGCCGAGTGGATCGCCGGCACCGCGCTCATCGCCTTCGCCGCCGTGAGCGCCCAGCGCGGACAGTTCGCGGCGGCGCTGCGTCGGGCCCGGACGGCCGGACGCTTCTGCCGACCCGTGGTGGTCATCGGCGGGCGCTCCGAGACCGAGCGACTCCTCGGCCTCCTGGCCCAGCACCCGGAACTCGGCCTGCGCGCGGTCGGCACGATGGGTCGGCGCCGCAGCGGTGAGGCGGGCGGCGACATCCCGGGCGTCCCGTGGCTGGGGGATCTCGAACGCCCCGCCGCCGAGGTGCGGACCCACGGCATCGACAGCGTCATCGTCGCCGCCGGGGACCTGAGCACCGATGACCTCAACCTCGTCGTGCGCGACCTGCTCGACGGCGGGATCCACGTCCAACTCTCGAGCGGCATCTGGGGCGTCGCCCACTCGCGCCTCCGCTCGGTCCCGCTCGCGCACGAGCCGTTCCTCTACCTCGAGCCGCCGACCCTCAGCCCGGTCCAGCGCGCGGCCAAGCGCGCCTTCGACGTGGCCATGGCGGCCGGGCTCCTCGTGGTGAGCGCCCCGGTGCTCGTGGTCGCAGCCGTCGCCATCCGGCTGCAGGACCGCGGACCGGTGATCTTCCGGCAGGTCCGGGTAGGGCGCGATGGGGACCGGTTCACGCTCCTGAAGTTGCGCACGATGGTGCCCGACGCCGACAGCCAGCTCGTCGACCTCACCTCGGTGAACGAGCGAGCCGGCGGTCCGCTGTTCAAGGTCGGTGCCGACCCCCGCCGGACCCGGGTCGGGCGCGTGCTCGAGCGCACGAGCCTCGACGAGTTGCCCCAACTCGTCAACGTCCTGCGGGGCGAGATGAGCATCGTCGGCCCCCGCCCCGCCCTCCCCCACGAGGTCGCCTCCTTCGACCCCGAGTTCCAGGCCCGTCACCGGGTCCGTCCGGGCATCACCGGGCTCTGGCAGGCCGAGGCGCGCGAGAAGCCGGAGTTCGACATCTACCGCCGCCTCGACCTGTTCTACGTCGAGAACTGGTCGGTCGGCCTCGACCTCGCGATCTGCATGACGACGGTCGCGGCGATCGCCCGCCGACTCGTCCCACGCGCCCTGCGGAGGTCTCCCGAGTAACAACACGGGCACAACTGGGCCCTAGGCCCCTGTGCCGCCTCGGCGCTCCTGCCGAAACCCTTCCCGGATCAATTCACGAGGGCGCCGGTGACGGCCCCCTCCACCGGGAGGAGCAGGGGCAATGGAGAACGTCCGGAGCCGGAGTGGGAAGCGCGAGGGGTTCCTCGCAGCAGTGTCGGTGTTCGCCCTCGTGAGCGGGGCCCTCGCCAGCGGCATCGGGACCTCGGACGCCGTGACGGCGTCGACCGGGCCCCTCGTGACCTCGCCCGCCGACGGTTCGACCGTGGCGGGCCGGGTCGTCCTCACCTCTGACGGCGCCCGCACCGGGTCCTTCGTGCCGTCGTCGGTGCGGTTCTCGATCGACGGATCGTCGATCGGCCAGGCCAGCTGGAACGGCACGGCCTACGTGCTGCCATGGGACTCCTCGCGGGTCCCGGACGGCCTCCACTCGATCAACGCCGTCGCCAAGAACAGGAACCGGACCTACACCGGCCCGGCGATCACCGTGACCGTGTCACAGTTCGCGGCCCCGGTCACGACCACGACGACGACCACGACGACGACGGTCGCGCCGACCACGACCACCACCACGACGCCCCCCTCGGCGACCGCCACGATGACGGCCCAGCCCCCGGCTGCGGTGACCGGCGGGGTCGCCTGGGACCAGATGTTCGGGGACGACTTCTCCGACCCGGTGCGCACCGCGGCGCTCTGGAGCACCGGCATGCGCAACGGGGCCAAGACCCTTGAGGGCAACACCGAGCTGCAGTGGTACGACCCGGCGAACTCGGTGCTGACCACCGACACCGACAACGGTGCGTCGATCAGCGTGCTGCGCCAGACCGCGAAGCGCTCGACCGTGGCCGGCCGTTACTACACCGTCCGCACGATCTGCCGCCTGTACCCGCCGGCGCAGTTCCCGCAGTACTACAACGCGGCGGCGAACAACACCTGCAGCGACACCAACACGACCGCCACGCTCGTGCCCTACCAGTTCACCTCCGGCATGCTGAACAACGCCAAGAGCTTCGGGTATCGGTACGGCTACGTGGAGGCCCGGGTGAAGATGCCGAAGGGCTTCTCCATGTGGCCGGCCCTGTGGCTGCGGGACTGGCAGCCCTGGAGCTACGAGATCGACGTGATGGAGGGCTTCGACAACGCGGCCCGCACCTTCCGCAGCACCTACTGGTGGGGCAGCGGCAGCCACTGGAGCATGGAGAACGACGCCGGCGGCGACGTGGGCCTGCTCACCACCGGTGGCACCTGCCACGCCTACGTGCCGCTCAAGGCGACCACCACGAAGGCCGGCGAGTGCTCGCTCGCCAACACCATCGACCTGTCCGCCGGCTACCACCGGATCGGCATGAACTGGACCCCGACCGCCTACGAGTTCTACCTGGACGGCGTGAAGGTCTGGCAGTCGGCCCCCGGGGCGTCGATCGACAGCGCCTACAACCACCTCATCCTGAACCTCGCCATGGGGAACTCGCGCTGGGAGTTCGACTGGCTGACCCAGTCGGTGCGCCCGTTCGAGGCGAACCTCGCCGACACGACGATGTTCCCGAAGACCTCGATCGAGTGGGACTCGGTCCGGGTCTGGCAGGCCCCCGGCGCCCACGACGTGTGCACCACCGGCAGCTGCCCGGGTTGATCCGAACCGGATCGAGCGATCCGACGGCGCCCCGCCCATCCGGGCGGGGCGCCGTCGCGCTCAGAACATCGCGGTGGAGGTCGAGGTGTACGAGCCCGTCGCCACGTTGCCGGCGGGATCCCGCAGCGTGGTGGCCGGCGCGTACTTCCACCCGCCGTTCTTGGCCGTGGTGATGAGCGCGGTGCACGACCCGCTGCACGCACCGGTCACGGTGAAGGTGATCGTGCGGTTCGAGTTGCTGAGCGTGAAGGTGCCCGCGAAGTTGACGGTGTAGACGGTCGTACCTGAGGGGAGCGCGAGGTACACGTTGGCACCCGTGTCCTGGGCGCCGTTCGTGAGACCCGAGATCGCGTACGTGGTGTTCCCGGAGGACCGCCGGACCATCGAGAGGGTCCCCGTGGTCGGGAGGCTCGACGGGTCGATGGCCTCGCGGAACGTGACCGAGAACGTGTCGCCGGTCTCGATCCGGAAGTTCTTGTTCGTCACCGCGGCACTCGAGACCGAGGGGGCCGTGGTGTCGTAGACGAAGGTCACCGCCGCCACACCGGAGAAGCCCAGGGCGTCGACCGAGGTCACGGTGATGGTGTAGCTCTGACCACCCGAGATCACCGACGTCGTCAACTTGTCGTAGGTCCACGAGGTCGTGCCCGTGGCGCTGAGGGTCCGGGAGCTGCCCCACCCTGAGCTGCCGTCGAAGAACCTGCCGTCGGAGACGCGCTTGATGGTGAGGGTCACCCGCGCCACCCCACTCGGGTCCGCCGCGGTGCCGCAGATCCGGCCGACCGTGGACCCGCACTGCGCCCTCCACTTCGTCGAGTTGTACGCGCCGCCGTTCACCGGACTCGTGATGGTCACCACGGGACCGCCGGCGTCAATCGTGATGACCGTGGATGCGGTCCGGATCGGCTCGGCGTTCCCGGCGAGGTCCGTGGAGAAGTACTTGATCGTGTACCGGCCGCTCAGGGACAGCACGGCCGAGGTCCCGGTGGCCGAGGTCGTCGTCGGATCCGTGCCGTCCACCGTGTAGTACGTCGTCCCCAGACCGGAGCCCCCGGTGTCGGTGGGAGTGAACCGGATCGTCTGCGCGGTCGACTTGGTCGCCGACCCGATCGTCGCCGTGTTGTCCGTGGTCGTCGGGGCCGCGAGGTCCTGCCGGATGACGACCGCGGCGGTGCGCACCGCCTCCGCGTTGCCGAGGGCATCCACCGAGAAGTACTTGATGGTGAAGGCCCCACTGCCGGAGAGCTCCACCGTGGACCCGGAGGAGGAGGATCGGGTCGGCACCGAACCGTCGGTGGTGTAGTACGTCGCCGCGACGGTGGACCCACCGGCGTCGATCGCACTGAACACGACCGTCTGCGGGGTCGTGAACCAGCCCGAACCCAGCACCGCGGTGTTGTCGGTGGTCGTGGGGGCCATCAGGTCGACGGCGAACCCGGTCGACGCACTCGTGCCGATGAGTCCCGCGGCGTCGGTCTGCGAAGCCACGACTGCGTGGAGGCCCGAGACGAGTGCCGGCAGGACGATCGCGAACGTTCCGCTCGTGCAGTTGCCGGTGGCCGCGCCTGAGGACGCACCGCTCACGGTGACCGTGACGGGTCCTTCGTCCGAACCGCACCGGCCCGCGACCGTCGGCGTGGCCGCTCCGAGCACCATCGCGGACACCGGGGACTCGATGGACACCACCGGAGCGACCGTGTCCACGGTGAAGGCGCGTCCCGGCGTGGTGCCCAGGTGGCCATCCGCATCGGTCTGCGACGCGACGGCCACGTACGGACCGTCGGGGAGGGACATCGGGACGGTGAGGCTCCACATGTTGGCGTCACAGGCCGCGGTCCCGGTCGCCGTGACCGCGCCGACGACCTCGACCGTCACCGTTCCGGCGTCGGAGGTGCACAGACCCGAGACGGTCGGACTCGCCTCGGTGGCGTAGCCCTCCTGCTGGGGCGAGGCCACGGTGAGGACGGGCGCGAGACGCGGCGTGGTGGACAGGAGTTCGAGGTCGAAGACCGACCGGCCGTCGCTGCGCGCGTTCTGGTGGACCTCGGTCGCGAGGAGGTTCGCGCCCGGCTGGAACGCGGTCCCCGGGATCGTCACCTCCCGCCAGGTCACACCATCGCCGGCCGAGGTGATCGCGAGCGGGTAGGTGTTGGCGGTGAGGGCACCCCCCGGGAGGTTGTCCCGGTGGACCTCGAGACCGTTCACGTACACGGCGATGGCGTCGTCGCGCTTGAACCGCAGGGTCACGGTGCTGGCCGCCACGTCACTCGGGGCCGTGATCGACCGGCGGTAGTACTGGGTGATCTGGCCACTCGGGACCGTGGTCACCTCGCCGCGACCGCCCCAGCCCAACTGCGAGGGACCCGAGGCCCAGGCGCCCGCGTCGAACGCAACCTGGTTCCATCCGGCGGGGGTCGTCCCGTCGGACCAGAAGGACCAGGTGTCGCCCGAGCGCACCACGGTGCGCGTGAGGGTGGTCCGGAGTGCGAGCGCACCGGCGGTCGACTCGTTGCCGGACGCGTCGAACGCGAGCACCGTGTAGCCGTAGACGGTGTCCGGCAGGAGCCCGGTGTCGGTGAACGCCAACCCCGCCGTGGTCCCGACGGTGATGCCGTCACGCTGGATCAGGTAGCCGACCACCCCGGTGTCGTCGACCGACGGCGACCAGGTGAGGGAGGCCGAGTAGTCCGTCCGGGTCGGCGAGGACACCTCGGGTCGGCTCGGGGCCGAGGTCTCCGTGGGATCGCGGGGCTCGAGCGCGAGGTCGAACACCGCCCGGGCGTCCGTCCGGGAGTTCTGGTGCACCTCCACCGCGATCACGTTGTCACCGGCCACGAGCAGGTTCGGCGAGATGATCGCGGAGCGCCACGCCACCCCGTCGGCCGCCGTCGTCGGAGCGGTCGGGAAGGTGGACGCGGTGAGCGGACCCGCCGGGAGGTTGTCGCGGTACGCCTCGATCCCGTTCACGGAGACCGCGATGCCGTCGTCGCGCTTCACCGAGAGGGTGAGGGCGGCGTACTGCGCCGGGTTCGTGACCTGGATGTGCCGCACGAAGTACTGCGTGATCTGGCCGCTCGGCACCGGGGTGAGCTCGCCCCGCCCGCCCCAACCGAGCTGGGACGGCCCGCTCGCCCAGGACGTGGCGTCGAACCCGGGCTGGTTCCAGCCCTCGGGCGTCGTGCCGTCGGCGCGGAACGACCACGAGTCGCCCGAGAGGACGAGCGCCGTCTTGACCTTCGTGCGGGTATCGATCGTGCCCGGCGTCGACGGGTTCCCGGAGGTGTCGAACGCGGTGACCGAGTAGGCATACGCGGTGTCGGGGCTCAGCCCCGAGTCCCCGAGGGCGAGCCCGGTGGTGAAGGCGATCGGCACACCGTTGCGCCGGACGAGGTAGCCGATCACGGTGTTGGGATCGGCCGACGCCGTCCACGTCAGCGCGACGGTGCTGATCCCGGTGTCGGCGACCGTGACGACCGGGGTCGTCGGGGCGACGGCCTCGATCGAACCGCGTCCGACGAGCGCGACATCGAAGATCGCGTCACCGTTGTTGATGTCGGCCTGATGCACCTCAACCGCGATCGAGTTGTCCCCTGCCCGCAGCAGCGAGGCCGGGATGGCGTAGTCGATCCATCGGGATTCGCTCCCACCCGACACGTACGAACTCGCCACCGTGTTCGCGGTGATGCGACCGCTGGGCATGTTGGCCCGGACCGCCTCGACCCCGTTGATGAACACGACCGCACCGTCGTCGACCCGCATGGACAGGGTCACCGTGCGGAACGCGCCGGGATCGGCGACGTCGATGTGCTTCACGTAGTACGAGGTGATCGGACCCTTCGGGATCGCGGTCACCTCGCCCTTGCCACCCCAACCGAACTGGGCCGGGCCGGTCGTCCACGCAGAGGTGTCGGTCGTCCGCTCGCGCCAGCCCGTCCCGAGGTTCTGCCCGTCGGCGCGGTACGACCAGGTCGACCCGGACGGAATGATCGTCGAGATGACCGGCGGGGGCGGCGCCACGTTGATGACCGTGGTCGTGGCCGAGCGGTTGCCGTTGGCATCGGCCGCCCGCACGAAGTACCGGTTCGCGCCCGAGACGCCGGTGTCGGTCCAGGACCGCTCGAAGGTCGACCCCTCGACGATCGTGCCGAGGACCGGGTCGTCGCGCAGGACCTCGTACTGGACCGGGCCGCCCCGGTCGTCGGCGACCGCGTTCCAGGCCAGGGTCACCGTGTTGGAGGCCACCGCGGCGCGCGCGTTCGTCGGGGTCGGGGGCGCCGTGACGTCACGCGGGCAGAACTTCTCGTACCCCCCGTAGTAGTCGATCGCATCGGCACCGGCTCGCAGGAGGTCACCACCGGCCCACATGCAGTCGTTCGAGTCGAAGAACAACGTGAAGGGTCCGGTGCCGCCCGCACCGCCGAGGCGCAACTTCGTCGGGTGGAACTCGGGCAGCGCGGCCTGGTTGTCGGTGGTGTCGTAGGCCGCGATGAGGTTGAGCGGATCCGCCCGGGTGTACGGGGACGGGGAGGGGAAGGTGTTGGAGTCCTGGAACTGCCAGTCGGTGACGCAGTGGCACGAGGCGTAGAGGATGCCGTCCTTGACCGCGAGGGCCTGGAAGTCACCGCCCGCGTCGAAGGAGGTGTGGGCGCGCTCGAGGGTGAAGTCCGAACGGGCGTACGACTGGAGCGAGTGCTGGGAACCGGCCACGTACACATGGTCCCCGTACTCGAGGATGGCCTGACCCGGATCGGTCGCCGCGGCATAGGAGGGTTTCCAGGTCTTGAGGCCCGCGACCGCGAGACCGGTCGACGTGCTCACCACCGCGAGGTTCTTCGCCGGGAGCGTGGTGCCGTTCAGCACGTCGAACGAGCCGACGAGGTACGCCCGGGTGCCATCGGCGCTGATGGAGACGTCCCAGGGCGAGGTGTCCAGGGTCGGCAACCAGGTCCAGTCGGGCCGACCGTCGCTCAACCGGATGCGGGCGATACGACCCACCGAGATCGGACCGGCCGCGTTCGTCCCGTAGCCGCCGGAGATCTTCGTGAAGTTGCCCCCGACGTAGAGCCAGTTCCCCGAGATCGCCATCGCCCGCACGTCGGCGGTCCCGGTGGTCCGGGTCACGCTCGCCGTCCACGATGACGCCGCCACGGGCGCACCGGTGGTCGGGTCGAGCGCAGCCAGCCCGACCGTACCCGCGACCCCGTTCACGCTCGTGAACTCGCCGCCGACGAGCAGGCGGGTCCCGTCGGGTGAGGGCAGCAGTTCCCAGACCGGGCCGTTGAGCACGGGGGCGAAGGAGGGGATCCACTCGCCGGTGGCCACGTCGAAGGCCGCGAGGTAGGGCTGGGGGTACGCCGGGCCGCCGTCGCCCTGCTGCACCTCGAGGAACTTCCCACCCATGTAGATGCGCGAGCCCATCTGCACGATCGACTTCACGTACACCTTGAGGTCCGGCACGGCGACGCCGGGATCGAGACCGGTGACCCCCCAGTTCTGATCGACCGGCACGCGGTCCAGCATCGGCCGGATCGTCGACGCGGGCAGGCCGGCGTCGGGGGCGACGCTCGCCGATGCGGCGAGGTCGGCGACGAGGAGCTTCGGGCGGATGAAGACCTGCGTGAACGGGATCGCGTTGCCCTCGGACGCGGACTGCCAGAGGAACGACGTCGCGTTGTTCAGGCCGGTCACGCCGGCCCCGCCGAACGAGAACCCGGCACGCCAGCCGTGGATCGCGGCCGGGTAGGTCCACACCCGCCGCATGTCGTTCGCGAGTTGCGCGTCGGCGGTGGTGTTCGTCCGGTACGTGCTGGTGGCGAACGTCGTCGATGCCGCGTCCACCTTCATCGACGCGAGCGGAACGCCACCGCCGAGGCCCCAGGTCCAGGTGCCGGTGTCCTTGACGACCTGACGCACCTCCTGCCAGGTGGTCCCGGCGGTGTTCGTCGCGCGGCGCAGACGGATGCCGTCGGCGAGCGAGTCCATGCGCGCACCGTTGAGGAGGCCGACGACCGTCGGGGTCGGCAGCGACGCCGGATCGAACGCGCCCGATCCGGTCACGGTGTTGCGCACCTTCGCGGGCGAGCCCTGCCCCCAGTACGGGAACGTCCACCCGTCACGGCCGCGGCCGATGAGCACCCAACCGCCACCGTCGGTCGTCATGTCGCAGTAGAACTGCTCCGGCGTGACGAGGCGCGGCGTCCAGAGCCAGTAGATGCCGTCGGGACTCGACGGGTAGGACTGCTTGATGGACCAGCACGAGGTCCCGGCGGTCTGCTGCGTGGTCCCGGGACGCCCGTCGGGTGCGGCCCCCACCGGGCCGGTCGGCGCGACCACCACGGCACCGAGGCCGAGCAGGCTGGCCACCGAGGCGCCGGCGACGACGCGACGCAGCGTGCGACGCACGCCCCCCGAGTACTGCACTCCGAACCCGCCCATCACCCTCGTGCCTCGACCCGCCGGACGCCGGCGACTACGGACAGGCACCGGACGATCCGTGCGAACACCGCGATCGCCTGTCCACCGGACGGAACCGGACACTATCCAGATTGCCACCCTCCGTGGCAAGCAGATGATGCGTTCCGTGGCATTCCTCCGGACGGCGTCCGCCCTCGATGTGCGATACTCCCCCGCATGGTGACCGAGCCAACACTCAGCGTGGTCATCTGCACGCACAACCGTCCGGAGTTCCTGCGTCGCGCCATCGCCGCGATCGCAGCCCAGGACCTCGAGGGCACGATCGAGACGATCGTGGTCTTCGATCGCGAGACCCCCGACCCGTCCCTCGAGGTCGCCGGCGGCACGCGGCCGGTACGGGTCGTGGCGAACCGGACCCCGGGCCTGCCGGGTGGGCGCAACACCGGCGCCGAGGAGGCCCGCGGCGCGGTGCTCAGTTTCTGCGACGACGACGACCGATGGCTGCCGTCGAAGGCACGCCGCCAACTCGCCGTCCTCGACGCACGACCCGACCGCGATGTCGTGGTGTGCGGCATGCGCCTCGTGCGGGGCGAGGACCGCATCGACCGGCCCCTCGACCTGGACGAGGTGACCATCGCCGACCTCATCCGCACCCGCGTGTTCCAGGCCTGCTTCACGACGGCGGTCGTGCGCCGCGACGCGTGGTTCGGGGCGATCGGACCCGCGGATCCCGACATCCCCGGCGGGTTCGCCGAGGACTACGAGTGGGTGCTGCGCGCCGCTCGGTGCGCGCCACTCGCCGTCGTGGGTGAACCACTCATGGAGTACGACTGGAACGGCCAGTCGTACTTCGCCGGACGCTGGTCGATCATCGACGCGGCCCTCGACTACCTGCTCGACCGGTTCCCCGAGTTCCGCACCGATCGACGCGGCTGGGCCCGCGTCCGAGGCCAACGGGCCTTCGCCATGGCCGCGTCCGGCCGGCGCGGGGCGGCCCTCCGGGAGGTCGGCGCGGTGCTACGGCTCGATCCGACCCAACCGCGCGCCCACCTCGCCGCGCTCGTCGCCCTCGGGCTCGCCCGGCCCGGGACCATCGTGCGTCGCCTCAACGACCGTGGCCGGGGGATCTGATGGCGACCTCCGGTCTGGCCCGCCTCCTGCCGTTGCGCTCGGCGCCGTCGGGGCTCGCGTTCTCCGCACTCGGACCGCGGGTCACCCCGCGGCTGCGGGGTATGGGCCGACCGGGCCACCTCGCCATCACCTTCGACGACGGCCCGGACCCCGAGGCCACCCCGGCGGTCATGGCCGCACTCGACGCGGTCGGCTGGCGCGCGACGTTCTTCGTGCTCGGCGACATGGTCGAACGCTCGCCCGACCTCCTCGGCGCCCTCGTCGATGCGGGCCACGAGGTCGGGGTGCACGCGCACCGGCACCGCAACCACCGATCGATGTCGCCGCGGGCGATCCGGGACGACGTCCGCCGTGCCCACGCGATCGTGGTCGGGGCCGGGGCGCGCCCGGTCTGGTACCGACCGCCGCACGGTGCCCTCACCCCGGAGGCGCACCTGACGGCACGCCGGCTCGGCATGCGACCCGTGCTGTGGACCGCATGGGGTCGCGACTGGCGGAGCGGAGCATCCGCGGAGGAGATCCGCGACGAGGTCGCTCAGGGCCGGCTCGACGGCGGCACCCTGCTGCTGCACGACTCGGACTGCGCCTCCGAGCCGGGCTGCTGGCGGGCGACGGTGGCGGCGATCCCGCTGATCGCCGACCTTGCGGCGGCCGGGGGGCTCTCCGTCGGCCCGCTGTCGACCCACGGCATCCGCCCCTGAGCGGTCTCAACCCCAGGGCAGGGACCGACCCAGCAGTGCCTCGGTGGCGCGGATGTCCGGCTCGAGCAGTCCGGCGAGGTGCGCCCGCAGGCCGGGATCGAGATCCGGCGACGGCTCCGCGTTGTGGGCCACCGGATCCGCGAGTTCGTGGCGGGCCAACCCGAGGTGATCGGTCACCCGATCGAAGGTGGCCTGCGGCGCCGCGTACATCTCCTCGCTGATCTCGACGTGCACGCCGTCGCGCCCGAACGCTGCGAACCACCGCTCGAGCATCGGCGCGTACCGACCCTGATCGACGTAGGACCAGTGGCGGTGGGCGACGCTCACCGCGTGCGGGTCGGCGACGAGACGCGCCTCCTCGCCGGCGAGCCGGACCCGCTCGGCCTCCAGCGCAGCCGCGAAGTCGAGGGGGTCCCCGTCGTTGCTCCGGCGCTCCTTCCAGTGCGAGTACGCCCGCTCGACCGGATCGCGCAGCACCACGAGGACGCGGGCCTCGGGCACGTCGGCCGCCGCGCGCTGCGGCGCGAGCGGGTGGTACAGGTAGTACGGCGTCGCCTCCCCCACCACCGCCCGGCGACCGGCGGCGCTGCGCCGGGCCCGGGTCGCCCGCAGGGGGAAGTGCGAGCGGTACCACCGATCGCCCCGCCCGTACTGCTCGTCGAAGTAGTACACGCCCTTGATCCGCTCCGGGCGGGGGAACAGGCCCAGCACGTCGGGGTGCTCGGTCAGGTAACGCCACAGCGACGTGGTCCCCCCGCGCTTGGCGCCGATGAGGAGGAAATCGGGGTGGACCCGCCACGGCGCCGTCGCCTCGCCGTAGGTCCGCACGATCCGCTTCGCGACCCGTCGAGCGCCGCGCTCGACCGCGCTGCGTCGGCGCGCCGACTCACCCATCGGAGGCCGCCTCGAGGTGCACGTCACGCCAGCAGATGCCCGCGGCGAACCCGACGATCACGATCTGGGGCAACAGGCCGTAGAAGGGCGACTGCAGCGCGCAGATCACGATCGCGGCGTGGCACCAGAGACCGGTGCGGGTCCGGTAGCGGAACGTCGAGGCGAGGAGCGCGGCGAAGATCGCGAGGACGAGGCCGAGGCCGGGGAACCCGTGCGCGACCATCGCGTACCAGACGAGACCGTGGGTGCCGATGGGCGGATCCGGCGGGTTCGGGATCGGCTCGCCGTAGCCGACGAACGGCGAATCGAGGGCGCGGTCCCAGGCCTGGACGTACAGGCTCTCCCGGGTGTCGTTGCTCGCGCTCGCCCCGTCGAGGCGGGTCTGGACGGTCGAACCGAGGGGCGTGACCGCGACCACGCCGATCGCCAGGACGCCGCACGCGATGGTCGCGGCCAACGGACGCGTCGCACCGCGGAGCGCGAGTCGGATCGCGACGTAGACGAGGCCGATCGCGAGGCTGAGCCACGCGCCCCGGTTCGTCGACACCGCGAATGGTGGGACCGCCACGACGACGAGGAGCCAGCCGATGCGTCGCCGTCGTCGATCATCGACCAGCAACCAGGAGAGGACGAAGAACGGCGTGAGGATCGCGAACGTCGAACCCCAGCCGTTGGTGGCGATCATCGGCGCGGCCGGGCGCGGCACGACGCCACCGACGAAGCGCTGCAGCTCCGCGAACCGGATGATGGTGAGGTCGGAGACGAAGACGTTGGTCGCGATCGAGGACGGGAGGAGCCGCCCGAACGGCGACGCGACCGCGACGTCCGGGAGGAGGAGGGCCAAGTACCCGAACGCCACGAACACGATCCAGAGCGATGCGAGCAGGTCCACGACCCGGGCCGTCGGCACCCGGCGGTTCGGGGTGTTGACGAGCCAGACCATCGCGCCGATGACCGCGATCCACAGCGACCACCGGTAGAGGAACACCGTGAACGACCCGGCACCGCTCAGCGAGACCGAGGTGGCCGGGATCCACAGCGCAAGCGCGGCGATGGGCAGGACGGACCACGGCACCCGGAGGTCGCGTCGACGCAGCGCGAGGACACCGAGTGCGAAGGCGGGGGCGATCCACACCACCGCGCCGAGTCCGAGCAGGTACGCCAACGGCATGCACGCGGTGCAGGCCGCCACAGGCCAGAGCGCGCGCCGATCCCGCGGTGCGGCCCGCGACACGGGCAGACGACCGCGGACGACCGTCACCGTCGTCCCCCGTGGACGAGCGCGTCGATGAGCGTGCCGATGCGTTCGATGCCGACGCCTGCGTCCGCAGCGGTACCGATCCGACGGACCGAGGGCTCCGCGAGCACACGATCGAGCTCGGCGACGAGCCCGTCCGCCTCCTCGACCACCGTCACCGCGCCACGCTCGGCCATGAAGGTGGCGAACGCGCGCTGGTGGTCGTCCACGTGCTCCCCGAACTCGGCGCGCCGGGGCACCACGATCGGCAGGATGCCGTGGGCGCGGGCCTCCATGATGGCGCCCGGGCCGCCTGCGCACACGACGGCGTCGGCCCGTGCGAGCAGCGCGCGGAACGCCTCGGCCGTCACGAGGTCGTGACCCTCGGCATGCACGGGTCGGCGGGCGGTGCCGTACTGCACGATGACCTCGACCTCCGGGTTCCGACCGCTCCACGCGTCGACCCAGGTGACGAGCCGATCGAACGGATGGTGATCGGTCCCGACCGTGACGAGGATCATCGGCTCGCGCGTGCCCTCCACCTCAGTACACCGTCCCCGCGACGACCGCCCGGCGGTACAGGCGGGCCTGCTCCGGCCACTGGACGAGGAAGAGGTCGGTGACGGGTGCGCAGAGCCGACCGGTGAGCGTCGGCGAGTCGACGCGGTCGTAGACCTCGAGGTACACGGTGCGACACCCGAGGAGCCGGCCGATCCAGAAGAACGGCACGGCCGCCCCGGCCCCCGTCGACACCACCACGGCCGGCCGTTCGCGACGCAGGACCCGCCAGGCCAACGCGAGGTTCCTCAGGAGGTTGGGGAGGTTCCTCGTCGTCGGGTGGTGCACCCAATCCACCCGCTCCCCCTCCAGCAGGCTGCGGGCGTCGGCGAGCGGGAAGCAGGCCCAGGACCGGTCATGGTGCTCCCACCACGGCCGCAGGCGCATGAGTTGGGCGAGGTGTCCGCCGGAGGAGCAGACCAGGAGGACCCGGTACCCCGGCGGGTCGTCGGGCGCGCCGGGACCCGGCGCACCACCCTCGGGCACCGGTCACCAACCCTTGGGCGCGGCGTAGGCCACGAACCCCTCGAGCGGAGCGCCGATCGCATCGAGTGCCTCGACGGAGGCGGCGAGGTCCTCGCGCCGTTCGCCCGCCACGTCGACGACCACGATCATCGCGTCGCTGAGCGGGCTCGCCTCGAACGCGTCGGCCGAGCGCATGAGCGACTCGGCGACGATGATCTCGACGTCGTACCCGCCGCTGAGGTCGTCCAGGCGCGCCGCCAACTGCTCCGACGCGGTGGCGGCCCGACCGGAACGGAACGGCAACGACAGCAGCGACAGTCCATCGACCCCCATCGCACCGTGCACCAGACGCCCCGCCGGATCCGCGCCGTAGCGTGCGAGATCCGTGTGCCGCAGGGTTCCGGCGCCCCCGTCCCCCGATTCGCTCCATGCGAGCAGCGTCGACCAGCCGGCGAGGGCGAGGGTGAGGGCGAGGTTGCCCGCGACCACGTCAGCGGCCGCCTCGGACGACGGGCTCGCCACGACGATCCGGCTCGGACCGTCGCCGCGCTGGGGCCAGACCGACACGCGGAGCCGTCGGAGCGCGCCCGCCACCCGCCCCTCGGGGTCCGACAGGGCCGGCATGGTGTTCGGCGCGCCGATCGCCGGCACCATCGCGAGCGGTTCGATGCCGATGACCGCGGTCATGGCCCGGCGGCTCGAGATGTGGGGGTCGGTGCGATCGCGCACCAGCGCCAGCACCGCGCCGAGCAGTGCACCGAGCACCGCCGCGGCGACCAGGATCACGACGATCGGCGGCCCGCTCGGGGCCGAGGGGAGGCTCGCCGGACGGATGATCTGCCCCGGATCGGTGACGACGGCGTCGAGCGCGGCGGCCTCCGCGTTCACGTTGCCGATGCGGCCGGCCAGCCCGTCACGGGCGACCTCGGCCGCAGTGCGGGCCTCCGAACCGGCCGGCGTCGAGTTCACCTGGCGGATCGCCGCCGCGAGCTGGGTGTCGAGCACGGCCCGGCGTGCCGCGATGCGCGCGAGCGCACGGTCGCGGACGCCATCGGCGGTCGCACGCCGGTACTCGAGGTAGGCCTCGGCGAAGGCCTGTGATCCCACCTGGGCGAAGCGGGCGGAGTCCCCCGAGAACGCGATGCGCAGCAGGAGCGTGCCCTCGGGGTTGGTCGCCGTGACGTGCGCGCGCAGCCGGTCCGCCGCCGATGCCGGTTCGCCGATGCGACGGGCCGCGATCTCGGCGACCACGGTCGAGCCGACCACGATCGCCTCGGTCGGTGCACCCACGTCCTCGATGCGCGTGTCCTGGAACGCATCTGCGGCGATCGGCCGGATCACCACGGTGGACTCCGCGGTGTACGGGGGCGGACGCAGCCACATCCAGACCGCAGCGAGGGTCACCGCGACGAGGGTGCAGACCGCGATGAGTCCGCGGCGGCGGCGGAGCACCGACCAGTGGTCGGCGAGGGTAGGCGCGTCGGCGGGGACCTGGAACCCATCGACGGCCATCCCGCGGGCGCCCCGGGTCGAGGGCCGGCGCACGGGCGAGCCCGCGGTCGAGGGTGCGTCCTCCGCGGGCGCATCGGTCCCCTCGATCGCTGCGGCATCACGGGCGGAGGCCGCGCCGGCGCGCGGACGGCCGCTGACCCGGACGAACCGGGGCGGGTTGGTCGGGCGCTCACTCGGGGCCATCAGAACTCCTGGACGGTGCCGATCGCGACACGTTCGGTGGACCGGGCGGTCCGCAGGCCGGAGAGGAAGGATCCCACATGCAGCGAGCCCCGGAGACGCCAGGCCGCTGCGGCGTAGGCGGCGCCCCCCACGGCCGCACCCACGGCGAGCCCGAGCCCCGACTCGCCGAAGAGACCCCGTGCCGCTACGGCCCCGACCCCGACCGTCCCGACGGCCAGGGTGACGACCCGCAGGGACTCCACCGACCACGGGGCGAGCCCCATACCCCGCCAGGCTTGGAGGGCCGGCAGTCCGGCGGCGACGACGAGGGTGACGGCCCAGACGCCGCCGGCGGCCGAGATCCCCCAGATCGGTACGAGCACCAGGTTGCCGGCGAGGTTCACGGTGAACGCGGCCGCCGAGGTGGCGAGGCTCTGGCGACTCCGCCCGCTCATGAGCACGACCGCGTCCGACGGACCGCACAGGACCGCGACCATCACCCCGACCGACAGCAACGTGAGCGCGGTGCGCGCCTCGATGTACTCGGCGCCGAACCACCCGAGCATCACCGATCCGAAGGCGATCACCACGAGGTAGACCGGCCACACGAGTGCGACCTGCCAGGCCGTCGCCCGCGCGATCACCGCGCGCGCGTCCTCCCGGCGATCACGGGCGAGGAGTTCGCTGACCCTGGGTGCGACGGCCTGCTGGATGGCCTCCATCGTGAACGCACCGACGAGGAGGAACCGCGACCCGACCGCGTAGATGCCCGCATCGGTCGGGCCGATCAGCGCGGACACGATGAGGGTGTCGAGCCACAGCACCGCGACGTCGAAGGACTGGCCGGCCGCCCGCGGCAGCGAGAAACGCCAGAACGCCCGCGCCACCTCGGCCCGGTCGATCGTCACGTCCGACGCAACGGGGTCGGCCCGACGGACGGCGCGGGTCGAGATGGTCATGACGACCGACGCGACGACGAGTGCGACGATCGAGGTCGCCGCCCACCCGACGATCACCGCGGTCGAGGTACCACCGGCGAGCAGGATGATCCCGACCACGAGCGGCATCGCGATGGCGCGCCCGATCTTCTCGACCCAGACGAGGGCCCGCACGTGACCGAACCCGCGGGTGCCCTGGATGAGGACCGTGTAGAGGGCGGCCACGGGCAGGAACGGGGCGACGGCGCGCAGCAACCGCGAGATCTCCGCCCGTTGATCGCCACCGCCGAACACCTGCGCGAGCGCGGGCGCGCAGGCCACGAGGATGCCGGCGAACAGGATCCCGACCGCGACCACGGGGATGACCGCGGCGAGGATCGTCGGCCCGATGCGGTCGGCGCGGTGCAGTGCCCGTTCGCGGCTGATGATCCGGACCAATCCGGTGCTGGCGCCGAGCTCTGCGAACCGGGCGAGCACCGTGAACGCGGCGATGGCCACGATGACCGGACCCGCGGCCGGCGCCCCCAGTCCGTTCGTGATGATCGCGAGCAGCACGAAGTTCGCCGCCCCGTACACCACCGATCCGACGAGGTTGAACGCCCCGCCGCGCGCGACCGCCCGCACGTGGTCCTCGGATCCGCCGATCTCCGGCGGCGCCTCCGTCATGGCCGCGGTCCCCCGGGGGCCGCGGACGCACGCAGCGCGCGGGCACGCGCCTCCCGCAGGTCGACCTCGAGGCGGTGCAGCGCCAGCAGCGCCGCTCGGGGCTCCTCGGGGATCCCGAGCGCGGCCAGCGCTGCAGTCGCCGAGGGCGCCGCGGCCGCCGACGCGCGGTCGGGATCGAGCCCGCCGAGCACCTGGCGGGGCAGGTAGGCGAAGTGGATCGCGTCGAACCCGAACGGCACCTCGGGCGCGCTGTAGGCCCAGTCCCACGCGTGGAGGCCCTCGCGATCCGAGCCCAGGTTCCAGCCGACCCAGTCCCCGTGCCAGCGCCCGAGGTCGAGTTCGACCTCGCCCCAGGTCCGGTCGATGTGCTCGAGGCGCGCCTCGAGCTCGGGGTCGCCGAGCGCGGTGGCGCGCGCCGCGGCCCAGTGGGCCGAACCCGCGAGGGTGGACCGCCGCAGTGGTCCGTCGAGTTCCGCGAGGGCTCGCAGCGGTGCGGTCGGGATCGGCGCGTCGCGCCGCAGGCGCGCCATGCCACTCGGCATGGGTGCGGTCACGAGGACGGCATGGCCGTTCCAGGTGCCCGCCCAGCGCACCGCGGGCACCCGCAGGCCCGGCACGCCGACGCGCGCCACGCGCTCGAGCGCATCGCGCTCGTTCACGACCATCGCATCCGTCACGACGTCCCAGCCCAACTTCGCGAAGCCGACCGTGCGGCCGTCGGGCCGGAGGAGTTGGAGCACGGGCGTCACGAACTCGCGGCACGTTCGAGCCGTACCGGCGAAGAGGAGGCCCGGTTCGCCGAGCGCCTCGGCCAGTCGATCGATGAGCAGGTCCTCGTCGGGTGCGGCCACGAGCCGACGGCGGGGACCGAGCAGCGCGCCGAACCCGGCCCCGAGAGCACCGGCGACGGCGAGGCGCCCGAGGCGGGGCCGCCAGGGTCGGAGCCGGCGATACGCGAGCAGTGGCCCCAGCGCGGCCCTCCGGGCCCCGACCGGCACGAGGAACTCCCCCGCCGACCCGCCGATCGCCCGGTGGTCCAGCACCCGCCGTTGCGCGCGCTCCGTGGCATCGACCGCGGCGTCCACCCCCGGTGCCACGAGGAGCCGACCCAGCGACGCGACCCCGTCGGCGGTGTCCGCTGCCCTGACCATGAGGCGCGAGGGTACCAGCGGGCCTAACCTGCGGGAACGGCCGGATCCCAGCGTCCGGCCGGGGTCGGCACCGGCGCCGAACGGCACGGTGCGCGCGAGGAGTAGTCGAATGGCGCGAGGTCACCGGTGACGAACGGACGCCGCCGCGCCGCGGTTGCCGCCGGCATCGCCGTGCTCCTCGGAGCCGGGATCGCCGCCGCCGCGCTCGCCGCGGACCCGTCACGGTCCAACGCCTCGAGCCCACCCACGATCGGGTTCGGCCTCGCCCGGTCGAACCGGGTCGAGGGGTCCACCGGATCCGGAGTGGTGGACGTGCCCGTGAACCTGTCGGCGGCCAGTGGGGTCACCGTGACCGTGCGCGTCTCCTCGGCGGACGGCACCGCCACTGCGAGCACCGGCGACTACGTCGCGCTGGACCGGACGATCTCGTTCGCCCCCGGGGAGCGCACCCGCACCGTCGCCGTCACCGTGAACGGGGACACGCTCCTCGAGGACTACGAGTCGATCCGACTGACGCTGCGCTCACCGACCGGCGGCGTGCTCGGGCGCAGCGCGATGACGGTCATGATCCTCAACGACGAACGGCCGCGGGCCACCCTGGCCGACGTCCGCGTGGCGAAGGGCACCTCGGCGTCGTTCCGACCCCGACTCACCCAGCGCTACCACCAGCCGATCTCGGCGACCTTCAGCACGGCGGACAGCACGGCCCGGGCCGGCATCGACTACACCGCGACGCAGACCGCGGTGTCGTTCCCGGCGGGTTCGCGGTCCGGCGGCCTCGTCACCGTCGCCACCGCGGCCGACACGCCGGCGGGGACCCGGACCTTCGACGCCCTCGTGCGCGGGACCGCGATCTCGTCGAGCATCGACGGGACGGCGACCATCGTCGAAGCGTCCTGTGCCCCCGCATCCGGGTCATCACCGCAGATCGCCGCGGCCCCGGCCTCCCCGAGCAGCCCACGCCCGAGCGCACCCCCGGCGATCGTCACCGGCGGCACGCCCTGGGACGTGGTGTTCATGGACGACTTCGGCGACGGCGCCGCCACTGCGACGAAGTGGTCGTCGGGCATGCGCAGCGGTGCCAACACCATCGCGGCCAACGAGGAACTGCAGTGGTACCTGCCCGCCAACTCCTCGGTGACCACGGACACCGACGGGAGCGCCACGATCTCGGTGCTGCAGCAGCGCCTCACCGCCGCGCCGGTCGCGGGCGCGTTCTACCCGGTGGGTGTGTTGAGCCGGATCTACCCGGTGAGCAAGTGCCCCCAGCTCTACGACCCGGCTCGGCTCGCGCCGGGCGACGACAGCCTCGTGCCGTACCAGTTCCGTTCCGGCATGCTGAACAGCGCCAAGTCGTTCGCCTTCCGGTACGGCTACGTCGAGGCCCGGGTCCGGATGCCGAAGGGCTTCGCGCTCTGGCCAGCCCTGTGGCTCCGGGACTGGCAGGCCTGGAGGTACGAGGTCGATGCGTTCGAGGGCTTCGACCGCAACGCGCGGGTGATCCGGGGCACCTACTGGTGGGGCTCCGGGTCGCGCCGGAGCACCGAGACCACCGGCGGGGATCTCGGCATCACGGCGTCCGGCGCGCCGTGTCGCAGCACGGTCCCACCACCCGAGACCACGACCACCGCGGGGACGTGCTCGCTGGCCGATGCCGTAGACCTCTCGGCCGGATACCACACGATCGGCGTGCACTGGACGCCGACCCGCTACGAGTACTTCGTGGACGGTGTCCGTCGGTGGGTCTCCGCGCCCGGGGCCGACGTCGCCAGCGCCTACAACCACCTCATCATCAACCTCGCGTTCGGGAACAACACCTACGAGTTCAACTGGAACCGCGAGGCCGTCCGGCCGCTCGACGCCAACCTCCTCGCCTCGGGGCAGTTCCCGAAGCCGACGATCGAGTGGGACTACGTGCGCGTCTGGCAGGCCCCGGGGCAGCACGACGTGTGCACGGACGGCTCCTGCTGATCGCCGGACCGCCTGCGGAACTAGCGTCGCGATGCATGCACCGTCGGACCTGGCGATGACGATCCCCCGCTTCCCCCCGACCGCGCCCGCAGCCGAGGTCGCGTCGGCGCTCGAGGAGCACGGATGCGCCATCGTCGAAGGCCTCGCGGAGGCCGACCTCTGCGACCGGGTCGAGCAGGAACTCGCACCGTGGATCGCCGCGACGCCGACCGGCGGCGATGAGTTCACCGGCCGGTCCACCCGCCGCACCGGGGCCCTCCTCGCCCGCTCCCCGTCCTCGGTGGGCATGATCGCCCACCCGACGGTCCTCGAGGTTGTCGACCGGATCCTCGGCCGCAAGGGAACCAAGTACCAGTTGCACCTGACCCAGGCGATTGCGATCGGTCCGGGCTCCTCGGCCCAGCAACTGCACCGGGACCACTGGTGCTTCAACTTCCACCGCTTCCCGGTCGACCTCGACGTCGAGGTGTCGACCATCTGGGCGCTGTGCGATTTCACCGAGGCGAACGGCGCGACCCGGGTCATCCCCGACACCCACCGTTCGGAGGGCCTCGAGCACTCGCACGCGGACTCCGCACCGGCCGAGATGGCGCGCGGCTCGGTCGTGCTCTACCTCGGCGGCACGGTCCACGGGGGCGGCGCGAACTCGACGGCGTCGGTGCGCACCGGCGTCAACGTCGACTACACGCTCGGCTGGCTGCGCCAGGAGGAGAACCAGTACCTCTCGGTCCCGCGCGAGATCGCGGCCGCGCTGCCGGAGCCGGTGCAACGACTCATGGGCTACGACTACGGCGCGTACGCACTCGGGTACATGGACGACGCACGCGATCCCATCGCTGCACTGCGGCCCGATCGGCCGAGCCCGTCCACCTTCGCGATGCCCGACGTCTGACCCGCTCACCGGGCCACCGATTGCCACGTTCCATGGCATCGGTTCGCGCTCGGCGGTCCACGTCGCGCGCGCTGACCACCCGTACCGTCCGCAGGCGCCCCTCTCGCCGACGAACCCCGTCGCGCCGGGCGCGGAGGCGGAGTGCGCGGTCCACGGTTGCGATGGTCCCGGTGCGGCGTCGCGCTCGCGATCCTCGGTACCACCTGCACCTTCGTTCCCGCAGCGGCAACGCCCACACCGGGTGTCGCGTCGGTACGTTCGACGCCGACCGAGAAGTTCCGGCGGGTCGAACCGTCCCGCCTCGGTGACCGCCGCCCTGCGGCTGCTCCGGCGGGACCGGCCGGACCGGCCACGGCCACGCTCACCGCGGCGGTGGCCGACCAGACGGCGCCCAGCGCCCCCGGGGCACCCGTCGCGGCGGCGCGCTCGCTCATCGGACTCTCGGCCACCTGGGGCCCGGCGGTCGATCCGGAGAGCGGGATCTCGGACTACGCGTTCGCGATCGGCACGAACCCGACGGGTGATGCAGGCGCACTGGCGAACGTGCGCTGGTGGCAGATCGCGACCGGCTCGTCCATGTCGGTCAACCTCCCCCTCGACCCTGCGATGACCTACTACGTCAGCGTCTACGCGCTGAACGGTGCCGGCATCGCCGGTCCGCCTGCGACCAGCGCGCCGATCCGTCCGGTCTGGACCCCGCTCGGCGCCGTCGGCAACACGCTCACCATCCGCTTCGCGACCACCGGCCATGACGCCACGGGAGCAACGACCACCGGGTGGACCGCGGCGCAGGTGGCCACCATGTCCGGGTTCACCGATCGGATGCTGCCGATCCTCACCGATCGGTACGGGCCGCCGGCGACATCGGCGACCATCACCATCGTGCGCGACCTCCGGTACTCGCGCTCGAACGTGTTCATACCGTCCACCGACGAGATCCGGATGGACGACACGATCTCGCCACAGTTGCTCACGCACGAGTTGGTGCACGCGTACCGGAACGACTTCCTGCTGACGAGTGACGCCACCTGGAACTACGAACCGACCCTCTCCGGGTTCGAGGAGAGCTTCGCCCAGAGTGTCTCCTACGAGGCGATGAACGCGTACGTCATCGCCCATCCGACCGACCCCCTCGTGCCGGCCAACGGGCTGTGGGGCTCGAGCATGGAGTGGAACTACGACGTCCAGAACGCACCCGAACTCCGCGGGACCGACTTCTGGAGTGACGGTGGTGGCACCGGGATCTACTGGAACCGCTACGAGGTCGGCGCTGCGGCCATCCGCAAGATCGGGATCGAGTCACCGGGCTTCCCGCGCGCGTTCAACGCCGAGTACTACCGCCGCATCAACGCGGCACCGGCGACGGTCCGGCCGACCCGCGCCCTTCTCGTCGACATCATCGCCACCCTGGTGCCCTCCATCGAGGGCCTCCCGGCGACGGAGTGGATCGACCGTCAGCACGTCCTCTGGGCCCGCGACGTGCACGGCGAGAAGATCTTCCACCGCGTGCAGGACTACCCGTGGACCGAGTTGTACGCGTTCCACAGCATGTACTTCACCGACACGATGGCCTGCGGGAGCGAGTGGGCCTGCTGGGACGGGACCGCCTGGCAGTACCACCGACTCAACGGTGCCGCCGGGTCGGGCACCCTCACCGACGGACGCGGGCGGATCGTCTGGTCCGGAGCGCTCACGCTCTCACCGTCGACGAACCCCTCCGAGGGGACCATGGCGTTCGGATCGGCGACCAAGAGCCTGACGACCGCGACCTCGTTGTCGCCGTGGCCGGGGGGTTCGACCACCGACTACGTGATGGGGCTCACCCCGCTCGGCCTCTACCGCTTCGAGACGTCGTTCACCGATCCTGCGACCGGCGTGAGGACCACGAACAGCATCCACCGGGTGCTCGGCACGGCAGTGGCCGGCAACTTCAGCGGGGTGTACGGCGGGGTGATCGGCCATCCGGACGGCACCATCACCATCGACCACGATGGGTACCCGGCCGAACCGGCGATCCCGGTCCGCGACGGAGCGTTCGCCGCACCCCGCACCTGGACCGGCATCCCCAACGCCCGCACCGGCGGACGCGACTCGGTGCCCGGCGGCGTCACCATCACCTTCACGGACGCCACGACCGGCGAGGTCCACCGGATCCGGCGCAACATCGACATCGGGAGCGCGACGGGCAGCCAGATGTTCATGCTCGACTTCGGGCCGCCCGCGCCGGTCGACCTCGCCGCCCCGACCGTCGGATTCACCGAGCCGGTCGCATCCACCCTCAGCGGGACGGTCTCCGTGGCGGCCGAGGCCACGGATGACATCGGGGTGACCAGGGTGGAGTTCGCGGTCGACGGCACGAGCATCGCCAACGATCTCGCCGCGCCCTTCGCCACCACCTGGGACACTCGCCCGCTCGCCGCCGGGACGCACACGCTCACGGCCACGGCCCACGACCGCGCCGGTCGGTCGACCACCGACGCCCGGCTCGTGACCATCGCCGACCTTGCGGCGCCGACGGTCGCGATCACCGCACCCGCCGCCAGCAGCACGGTCGGTGGCCCGGTCACGGTCTCGGCGGCCGCCGGCGACGATCGCGCGGTGGCCCGGGTCGAGTTCTCGGTGGACGGCAAGCTGACCGCCACCGACTCGACCGCGCCGTACGCGTTCACCTGGAACGCCGACGCTGTCATCCTCGGCGCGCACACGATCTCGGCCCGCGCGGTCGACAGCGCCGGTCGGGCCACGATCGCCAAGGTCACCGTCACCGTGGCGGACCTCACGGCCCCGACGGTCGTCCTCACCGCCCCGGCCGCAGGCGCCACCGTCATCGTGGGATCGAAGGTGACGGTGAGCGCCAGCGCCGCCGACAACCGCAGGATCGCCCGGGTGGAGTTCTGGATCGACGGCGTGCTGAAGCTCAAGGACACGAGCGCGCCGTTCGCGTACGTGTGGACCGTGCCGACGCCACGGGGCGCCCGCCACACCCTGCTCGTCCGGGCGGTCGACCCCGCGGGCCTCATCGCGAACGCGTCGGTCGTCGTCACCGCGGGCTGAACCGACCGACCGCTACGCTCGCCGTTGACGCGCAGCGCCCGTGCCCGGAGGAGTGTCGTGCCCGTCCCGATCCCCGAACACGATGTGCTCCTCGAACCCCCCTCGCACGACGAGGTCGTCACCGCGGCCCGGGCCAAGGTCTCTGCGGTGGCGGGTGACGCCGGCCTCGCCGAGATCCAGCGCAACATCCTCCACGCCCACATCCGGGCGCTCACGGGCGTCGACGTCGACCTCAGATCGCTCGAGCCGCTCGGCGCGTCGGAGTTCGCCGAGGCGATGCGGCACCGCGACGAGGTGTTCCGCATCCGGCAGGTCCAGACGATGCTGCTCGCCGCGTTCGTCGTCGATCCGATCCCCGAGGACACCGTCGAGCGGATCCGCGAGTACGCGCTCGAACTCAGCATCGACGACTCGATGATCGACGTGGCCCGAGAACTCGCGGTCGAGCACCGAGACCTTGCGATGTCCGACTTCATGCGGTCCGGGTACCACGCACACCCGACGCGCCCGCTCGAGGACGTGCTGCATGTGCACCGCCACCTCCAGGACGAGTGGGACGACGTGGACGACGACCCCGAGCTCGCCGCACAGTGGGCCGCGCTCGAGCACTGCGCCGAGGGCTCCCTCGGTCGTGCGGTCTGGGAGTTCTACCGGGCGCGCGGGTTCTCGTTCCCCGGTGGGCCCAGCAGCGCGCCGCCGCTGCTCGCCCAGCACGACTTCGTGCACATCCTCGCCGACTACGGGTCGACGGTGGAGTCCGAGATCGAGGTGTTCGGCCTCATCGCCCGGGCGAACGACGATCCGCACGGCTTCTCGCTGCTGGCCAGCGTGATCAGCCTGTTCGAGACCGGACGGCTCGAACAGGCCACGATCTTCCAGCACGATCCGCACCACATCTCGCACGACTCGCAGCACATGGCGATCCGACTCGCCGACGCGATGCGACGCGGCGCGATCGTCGGCGCGCACACCGGCGGCCAGGACCTCCTCGCGGTCGACTGGTTCGAGCACACTGCGGACGCCGTCACGGCGGTGCGCGAACGGTTCGGGTTCCCGCCGAAGTCGGACGACGCGCTCGCTGCAGGATCGGTCGGGCCTTGGGAACTCGGGGGCATCAGCCCGTTCCAGCTCGCGTTCGGGCAGCACGCGGCCGAGGTGCGAGGCGAGACGTACGACGCGCACGGCGCGGCGGTCCGCCCCGACTGACCCGCCGGACCTCGCGGGGCCGCTGAACGTGGCGGCCCCGGACCTCCTCACCGCGGACAGGGTCGCGTCCGCGCTGCGCAGTCGTCGGGCAAGATGACGCCGTGGTCGCGTTCCTCGTCATCCTGCCGCTCGCGCTCATCACGGCCGCGTGGGTCGCGGCCCGCATCTCGGTGCGCAACAGCCACCTCTCCATGGGGCGCGACGGCATCGTGATCGAGAACCACCGGCGCCCCCGACTGGTGGTGCCGGTCGCGGACGCCGACCACTTCGAACTCGCACCGTCCGTCGGGATGTTCTCGGGACTGCGCCCACCGACCTGCGTGCTCGTCCGTACCGACGGCACCCGGGTGCCGGTGCGCACCGTCGCCGCGCCCGAGGCGGGGATCGGGGTCGACGCGCTCAACGCCCGCCTCGCGACCCTGCGCACTGCGGGCTGATCGCGCCGATGGATGCGGCGCTCCACCTCCTCGGCCTCGTCGTCGGGGTCGCGCTCATCGTCTGGGGGGCGGAGTCATTCGCCAAGCACCTCGCCGTCGCATCGGCCCGCCTCGGCGTGACCGTGTTCGCGCTCGGCATCCTGCTGGCCGGTGCCGAACCCGAAGAACTCGTGACCTCGGTGACTGCGTCGTTGCGCCACTCCCCCTCGATCGCGCTCGGCAACGTGGTCGGGACCAACATCGCGATCTGCCTCGTCGCCGTGGGCGTCGGAGCATGCGTCGCCGCGCTCCCGTTCGGGCGATCGGTGCGTCGGTACGCCGTGCTCGGCCTCCCGCTCGGCGCGATCGCGGCGTGGATCGCGTGGGACGGCTCCGTCGGTCGTCTCGAGGGGGCGCTCCTCGTCGCGTTCTACCTCGCATACGTGGCCACGATCTGGGCGATCGAACGCCGCCCGCCGACGCTCGGCGAGACCGCCGAACTCGCGGAGGCGATCGAGGAGGTCGGCGACGACACCGGCACCCGCCGCATCGGGCGGGAGCTGCTGCTCGTCCTCGCCGGGGTCGCGGCGATGGCGGTCGGCGCGGTCGCGATCGTCGAGGGGGTGCGCGGGCTCACCTCGGTCGAGGCGAGTCAGACCACGCTCGCCCTCACGATCGTCGGGTTCGCGACCGCCTTCGAACTCGTCGTCCTGGCGTTCACCTCGGCCCGGCACGGGGTGACGGAGGCCGTCGTCGCCGGCGTGGTCGGCTCGTTCGCCTACAACGTCACGATGACGCTCGGTGCGGGTGCGCTCGCCCGGCCGCTGCGCATCGTCGACGCGACCCAACTGCACGGCCCATGGCTGCTGATGCTCGCGTCGCTCGGCCTCGTGATCGCGCTCGGCTGGCAGCGCGGCGCGATCACCCGCCGCGCCGGCACCCTGCTGCTCGGCGCCTACCCGGTCGCGGTCGTCCTGCTCATCCGCGCCTGATCGCCACGCTCCGATCGATGACGTCGGTCAGTCGACGTCGAAGACGGTCGCGAGACCGCGCAGCAGCCACGCCGCGTCGGCCGGGACCTCGGCGTCGATCGGCCGACGGACGCTCAGTGCATCGACGAGTTCGACCGCGTCGCCGCTGAGCCGGAGGTCGGCGTCGGGCACCGCGCCATCCCGCACGACGACGCACGTGCCGACCTCGACCACGATCGACAGTTCCGGATCACGGACCTCGATCGCGAGCGTGCCCCGCACGGTCGGATCCTCGTTCAGCGCGAACGCCGGACTCAGCGCGGCCGCGTAGCGCAGCGACGCCGCGATCTCGTCCGACTCGCGCACCGGCTCGATCCCCCGCGGCACGAGGATGTCGCGTTCGTGGATCCAGGAGTCCCACAGCGCGTGGTACACGACCGCGCTGGTGCTGAGGTGACCCGGCGGCGCCTCGGCGGGCGCGGCCCACCCGTCGTCGTCGAGCGACTCGATGAGGCCGACGAGGACCGCGGTCGACGCTGCGAACCGCTCGAGCACCTCGGCACCGGTCGGACGCCCCGCCGCGGCGACCATCGCGGCCGGAGAGGCGACGGGGTCGAAGTGGGCGAGCGCCCGACTCGGCTCGCCCCGGCGGCCCGCGCCGATGGAGTGGCTCCAGAACGCGTTCGTGGAGTCGAGGTGCACGATCACCTCGCGCGCCGACCAGGCCTCGCACCGGGTCGGATGGTCCCAGTCGGCCTCGTCGAAGCCGGACAGCACCTCGAGGAGTCGGAGCCGCTGGCGGATCGTCGGCGCCGCCACCGCGGCGGGAGGCCCGTCCAGGACGAGGATCGGATCGTCGCCGTAGCGGGGGCGCAGTTCCATCGTCCGAGCCTACCGACGCCGCGGATCGGCCGATCGGCGCGGGCGTTCGTCCATGCGCCCGCGGCGGGTCAATACGCTGGCGGCGTGGATCCCACGCACGACGGCGCCGACGAACGGCATCAGGCACGCGAGCACCGGGCCAACGGGCTCATCCGGTCGACGTTCACCTTCCGCGGCTCCGATCAACGCGTCCGCCCCATCGAGCCGCTCACCGTGTTCACCGACGCGATCCTCGCGATCGCCGCGACCGTGCTGATCTTCGAACTCCGGATCCCGCGCGAGCTCGCGCCGCACTCGCTGTGGCGTGTGCTGACCGACCAGTGGACGACCCTGCTCGCGCTCCTGATGAGCTACCTCTGGCTCACCGCGTCATGGCTGAATCTCCGCCGGCTCCGCCGCATGCTGCGAGGCGTCGATCACTACGCGACGCTCATGTACCTGCTGCTCGTGATGACGGTGACGCTGATCCCGCCGGTGATGCTCCTGTTCACCCGGAGCATCGGCACGCCCGACTTCCACCTCGGCGTCCAGATCCTGGCGGCGCTCGGCCTCCTCAACGGGATCCTCATCTGCCTGCTGCTGCCGTACGCGGCACGGCGCGGGCTCGGTGTGGCGACGATGACGCCCGAGGCCTGGCGGGAGGTCCTGGTCCCGAACTACGTGCTCACCACGCTCGACCTCGTCGTGATCTTCGTCGCGGCCTGGCTGCCGTGGCCCGTGTTCGTGTTCATCTGCGCCGACTGGATGTACTCACTGCTCCCGCTCTTCACCGACCGGGTGGGCGCCGAGGAGGAATCCCCCGACGACGTCGGCGAGGCGTGGAGCCGCGCCGACGCCTGACGGGCGCCCCGCACGCGACACGGCCCGGCGCGAGGCCGGGCCGGTGGTGGAGGTGATGGGACTTGAACCCACGACTTCTACGTTGCGAACGTAGCGCTCTACCAGGCTGAGCTACACCCCCGTGGGAGGCGCAAGGGTAGCGCGGGCGCCGGTGCCCGCTCCCCCCGAGCGGTTCAGCCCGGTTGCGCGACCGACGGACGCACCTCGGCCGGGGGTTCGACCCGCCGGGTCGGCGGCTCGATCACCGGGAGGTGGACCACCTTCTCGACGCGCTCGCGCTGGGTCTGCTCGAGGCGGACCACCGCAGCGAGGTAAGCGAGGCTCGGACCGCACATCACGAGGGCGAGCGACCACGCCGCCGTGGTGTCGGCGACGAAGGCCAGGCCCAGGACGGGGACGGACACCACCGCCGCGACCGCGAGCACCTGCCGACGTCGCCGGCGCGGCGAGACCGGCGAACGCAGCAGCCCGGCGAGCGGACCGGGGCTCGCCGAACGCGGCCCCGCCATGGCGGGCGAGGGCACCGGGAGTGGGAGGTGGGAGCCCCCCGTGCGTCCGATGGAACCGATGCCGTGCCGGAGGCGATCCACCGATGCGAGGGCACGACCGCCGGTCTGCCGGAACTTGCCGGAGACCAGGGGCCAGAGGAAGAAGATTCCCCACAGGGCCACGAGTATCAGTAGGACCGGAATCGCCAAGGCTCCTCGTCGCTTTCCGTGGAGGGCACGCTAACGCTGCGCGCACGGGCGGCGGTGGACCCTCACAGGCTAGGAGCGGCTCGGCGCGGCACGGCAACCGGGCCCGCGATCCCGCACGGGGGGAGGGTCTCCGGCGATCCGTCCGGGGCGACGTTCGCCGCGCGCCACGCCGAACGCAGCGCGCTCAGTCGTCGTAGGTGCTGAGCGACTCGTCCGAGCCCGCACGCCGCCACTGCCCGGAGCGACCCCCGGTCTTCTCCCACAGCGCGAGGTCGGTGATCGTCATCGAGCGGTCGCCGGACTTGCACATGTCGTAGATCGTGAGCGCCGCCACCGAGCAGGCCGTGAGCGCCTCCATCTCGACGCCGGTCCGATCGACCGTGTCGACGTGCGCCTCCACGTCGATGCGGTCCTCCTCGATGCGGAAGTTCACGAGGACGCTGCCGACGAGCAACGGGTGACACAGCGGGATGAGGTTGGCGGTCTGCTTGGCGGCCTGGATGCCTGCGACCCGGGCCACCGCGAGCACGTCGCCCTTGGCCATCGAACCCGACGCGACCCGCGAGGCCGTCTCGGGTTGCATCCGTACGCTGCAGCGCGCCATCGCCCGCCGGATCGACGGCTCCTTCGCGGTGACATCGACCATACGGGCGCGTCCGAGCGGATCGAGGTGGGTGAACTCGGGCATGGCACCGGATTCTAGGGGCGGCGCGGGCCGACGGTGCCAGGAGCGGGATCAGCCACCGATCTGGGACATCGACCGATCGGGTCGGATGAAGTCGACGTTGCCCACCCGGTGGCCCGCCCACTTGGCCCCGACCGCGCGCTCGATCGCCGCCGCGATCGCGTCGTCGTCGCCCCCGCGCAGCAGGGACCGCAGATCGTGCTCGTCCAGCGCGAACAAACACGTGCGCAGTCGACCGTCCGCGGTGATGCGGACCCGGTCACAGGCGCCGCAGAACGGCTCCGTCACACTTGCGATCACCCCGACGTCGCCACGACCATCCGCGTACTCGAACCGCTCGGCCGGCTCCACGTGCTCGCCGTGCGCGCGCGGCTCGGTCGCGAGCGGGAAGGCGGCGTGGACACGTTCGAGGATCTCGCGCGCGGGGACCACCTGCTCGAGGGTCCAGCCCTGCTCCGCATCGAGCGGCATGAACTCGATGAATCGGAGTCCGAGCCCACGATCGCGGGCGAAGGCGGCGAGATCGACCACCTCGTCGTCGTTCACGCCGCGCATCACGACGGCGTTCACCTTTACCGGCGCGAGCCCCGCCGCCACTGCGGCATCGATCCCGGCGATGGTGCGGTCGAGGTCGTCGCGCCGGGTGATCGCACGGAAGGTCTCCGGACGCAACGTGTCGAGCGAGATGTTGACGCGGGCGAGCCCGGCCTCCCGCAGCGGACGGGCGAGATCGACGAGACGGATCGCGTTCGTGGTCATCGCGAGGTCGACGCCGAGCTCGGCGAGCATCGCCACGAGCGAGACGATGTCGGCGCGCAGGGTCGGCTCGCCGCCGGTGATGCGGACGGCGTCGAAGCCCCAACGCTCCACGCAGACGCGGGCGATGCGCGCGAGTTCCTCGTACGAGAGGACCTCCTCGCGGGGCAGCCACGGCAGGCCCTCAGCCGGCATGCAGTAGGTGCAGCGCAGGTTGCACCGGTCGGTCACCGAGATGCGCAGGTCGCGCACGCGCCGACCGTGACCGTCGATGAGGGGGACCATGGGAGCAGGGTAGGTGACGCGTGCCCGATCGACCCGGGGCGGTCAGGGACCGGTCGGCACCGGATCGGCGAGCAGCATCACCCGCACCGTGCCGCCGGATTCGACCCCCGCGCCGTCGGGCAGCACGGCGAGCCCGTTCGCCCGAGCGACCGCGGAGAGCACGTTGCTGCCCTGCCCGCCCGACCGGCGGGCGGTGAAGCCGTCCGGCCCCAGGGCCACGACGACCCGATCGAAGTGGGTCTTGCCGTCGGCGCGGCGCCCGAGTGCCTCGGCGGCCGTGGCGGTGACGACCGGCCGGTCGAGGTGGGCGTGCCCGGCCATCCGGCGCAGCGCCGGGCGGGCGAACAGCTCGAACGACACGTGCGACGACACCGGGTTGCCCGGGAGTCCGACGATCGGGGTCGTCCCGATGACGCCGAACGCGAGGGGCTTCGCGGGCTTGATGGCGACCTGCGACCACACGAGCGCACCGATGCGCGACAGCACCGCCTTCACGACGTCGTAATCGCCGACCGACACCCCGCCGCTCGTGATGATGGCGTCGCACCGGGACGCCGCGTCGAGGAGCGTCGCCTCGAGCGCGGCCTCGTCGTCGCGCGCGATGCCGAGGTCGACGACCTCGCACCCCGCCTCCGTGACGAGCGCGCGCAGCATCGGCCCGTTCGAGTTGCGGATCTGACCGGGCGCGAGCGGCGCACCACCGTCCACGAGTTCGTCGCCGGTGGCGAGGACCGCGACGCGCGGGCGCGGGTGCACGAGCACCTCGGTGACCCCGAGGCTCGCGAGCACCCCCACCGCGGCCGGGTTCAGCACCGCGCCCGCCACGAACACCGCGTCGCCCGCGGCCACGTCGCCCCCTGCGGCGCGGATGTGCGCCCCAGCGTCCGCCGGACGGTGGATCTGCACCCGCGTCGTGCAGTCGCGCGACGTCTGCTCGACCGGCACGATCGCGTCGGCGCCCTCCGGGATCGGTGCGCCGGTCATGATGCGCACCGCCTGGCCCGGTCCCACCGGCGCACCGGGCGCGTACCCCGCCGGGAGATCGCCGACCACCTCGAGCGTCACCGGCTCCTCCTCGGTGACGCCCTCGGTGTCGGCGGCGCGCACGGCGTACCCGTCCATCGCCGTGTTGGCGAACGGCGGGACGTCCTCGGTGGCCGCCACCGCCTCGGCCAGCACGCGGCCCGCCACGTCACCGACCGGCAGTCGGACCGGTGGGAGCGGCGCGACCGCGTCCAGGATCTCGGCACGGACCTCGTCGAGCGGGCGCATCCGACCAGCCTACGGGTCGCAGCGCGTCAGTCGTCGAGGAGTCCCCGCTCCCGCACGATGCGGCGCAGCACCTCGGCCACGTCGCCGCCCAGATCGTCGCGGTCGAGTGCGAGTTCGATGTTGGCCCGGAGGAAGTCCACCTTCTGGCCGATGTCGTAGCGCCCGTCCTCGAACACGCACCCGTACACGGTCTGGGTGTCGAGCAGCAGACCGATCGCATCCGTGAGTTGGAGTTCGCCACCCGCGCCCGGCGTGATCCGATCGAGCGCGTCGAAGATCTCGGGCGTGAACACGTAACGGCCGATGACCGCGAGGTCCGACGGGGCGACCGCAGGGGCCGGCTTCTCGACGATGGACCGCACCTGGACCAGCCCATCGTGCACGGGTTCGGGTTCGACACAGCCGTAGGCCGAGATCTCGGTCCGGGGCACGCGCTTGAGCGCGAGGGCACTCCGGCCGTACCGGGCGTGGGTGTCGATCATCGAGCGCAGCAGTTGGGACTCGTCGACCATGATGTCGTCACCGAGCATCACGGCGAACGGCTCGTCGCCGACGTGCTCGCGCGCCACCGAGACCGCGTGCCCGAGGCCGAGGGGATCACGCTGGCGGATGTAGTGGATGTCCGCCATCTCCGAGGTCTGCTGGACCTCCTTGAGCAGGTCGTGCTTCGACTGCTGCTCGAGGTAGTACTCGAGTTCGAAGTTGCGGTCGAAGTGGTCCTCGATCGCGCGCTTGCCCCGACCGGTCACCACGAGGATGTCGGTCAGCCCGGCCCGGACCGCCTCCTCGATGACGTACTGGATCGCCGGCTTGTCGACGATCGGCAGCATCTCCTTGGGCTGGCTCTTCGTCGCGGGCAGGAACCGGGTTCCGAGACCGGCCGCCGGGATGACCGCCTTCGTGATCGCTCGCGTGCTGCCCACGTGATCCTCCCCGTCGGAGACGCCGTGCTCGTGTGGGATCGGAACGCTACCGCCGCCCGGAGGGGTCGGGAACCGTCGATCCGCGGCGTTCAGCCCTCCGAGGACCCGGTCGAGAGCTCCGTCCCACGCAGCAGTCGGCGGATGTTGGCGCGGTGGCGACTCAGGACGAGCACCGCCATCGCCGTCGTGGCGATCGCCTCCCAGGCGGGCCGCGTGCAGGCGACGACGACCGGGAAGCCGACGCACGCGACGAGCGAACCGATCGAGGCCTTCCGGAGCACCCGGGCGACGACGAAGAACGTGACGCCGAACGCGAGCACGAACCACGGGTACAGGATGAGCAGGAACCCGGCGCAGGTCGCGACGCCCTTCCCGCCCCGACGCCGGATCGGGAAGATGTGGCCGACCACCGCGGCGGCCCCGAGCGCCCAGGCCCCGGGTCGTCCGGCGACACCGAGGCCGACGAGCGCGGCCAGCGCGCCCTTGAGGGCGTCCACGAGCAGCACCACGAGGCCGGCCCGCCACCCGAGGATCCGGTTGACGTTGGAGGCGCCGGGGTTCCCCGACCCCTCGTGGAGCACGTCCCGCCCCCGGGACCGGGTCACGAGCAGCGCGGTCGGGAAGGTGCCGAGGAGGTACGCGGGCACGCAGAGGATCGCGACGAGGACGGGCGGGCTCACGCCCCCATTCAACGCCACGCGTGGCGCATGGGTGTGGACGGTGACCGCCCCGGTAGGATCGGGGTCCCCCGAACCCCCGGCCCCGCACCCAGAGGATCCGATGCCCACCTACGAGTACCTGTGCGCCAAGTGCGGCGAGCAGTTCCAGGTGCAGCAGTCGTTCAGCGACCCCGCGCTCAGGAAGCACAAGGGGTGCGGCGGCACCCTGAGCAAGGTCTTCGGGGTGCCCGCGATCTCCCTCAAGGGTTCCGGCTTCTACAAGACCGACAACCCGTCGGGGTCCCGGACCTCGAGCACCAAGAGCGACGGCGGGGACGCGAAGTCCGAGAGCTCGACCTCGAGCACGCCGGCCGCCAAGCCGAGCGAGCCGAAGGCGGCCAAGCCGGCGGCACCGTCCCCGACGAAGCCGACCAAGTCCTCCACCACCTAGCGCGCCCACGCCGCACCGGGTCTCCCCGGCGCGCCGGCCCCGACCGGCCCACCTTCCCCCCACCGGCTCGACACCAACCCTCCGGGGGTCCCCGTGGTCCGCGTCACCACCCGCGCCGGCGCACTGCGTCTCGGCGCCGTCCTGCTCACCACCATCGCCGTGGTCGACCTCGCGTCGGGTCTCGGCCTCATCGGTCGCCACGCCGGAACCTCGCCCCGACCGACGTCGTCCCGAGCCGCGCGCCCGCGGGCCGCTCCCGGGCGCGTCACGAGACCGGCCGCCGGGACGCGCGCGGTCGGGATCGTCGCCGCCGGCGCCCGGGTCCGCCCCGGCGATCGGGTGGACCTGCTCCTGACGCTCGACCCGGACCGCTACCCGGGCGCGGAACCGACGCGCACCGTCGGCGACGGCCTCGCCGTCCTCGCGGTCGACCGGGACGCGAGCGATCCGTCCGCCCGTGCCGTCACCCTCGCCGTCCCCCGACGCCTCGTCGCCCGCGTCGCGTTCGCCACCACCGCCGGCACGCTCACCCTCGCGGTCGTGCCGGACCGGCACCGACCCTGAGCCCGCCTACCATCATCGACGTCCCACCCGCGACCCGGACCGGTCCCCGAGCATGTCGATCCTCCACGCCATCGTCCTCGGCATCGTCCAGGGGCTCACCGAGTTCCTCCCGATCTCGTCGAGCGGTCACCTCGTGCTGGTCCCCGACCTCCTCGGATGGAACGACTTCGGCGGGAACGACGCCCTCAACAAGGCCTTCGACGTCGCCCTGCACCTCGGCACGCTCGTGGGCGCGGTGTGGTACTTCCGACGCGACCTCGCCGGTTACCTCGTCGCCGCCGGACGGTCCGTCACCCGTCGCAGCGTGGCCGACCCGCAGGCCCGCATCGCGTGGCTGCTCCTGCTCTCGGCGGTCCCCGCGGCGGTCGTCGGGGCCGCGCTCTCCTCGACCATCGACGAGCACCTCGGGCGCCCGGTCCTCGTCGGTGTGATGCTCATCCTCGGCGGGCTCCTGCTCTGGTGGGCCGATCACCTCGGCGGCACCCGATCGATCGAGGACTACGCACCACGCGACGCCACCGTGATGGGGATCGCCCAGGCCATCGCACTGCAGCCGGGGGTCTCGCGGTCGGGTGTCACGATCACCGCCGGGTTGTGGCTCGGACTCGACCGGATCGCGGCGACCCGACTGTCCTTCCTCATGAGCCTGCCGATCATCGCCGGTGCCGGCATCTTCTCGGCCGTCAGGGTCGCCGCCGACGGCGGCCTGCCCCCGGGCAGCGGTCCCGCGTTCCTCGCCGGGTTCGTGGCGGCCGGCATCGCCGGGTGGATCGCGATCGCCGGGCTGCTGTCCTACCTGCGCACCCGGACCTTCATGCCCTTCGTCTGGTACCGACTCGTCGTCGGCAGCGCGGTCATCGTGATCTTCGCGACGGGGCTCCGATGAGCGGCCGCCCCGTCGAGGCCGTGGTCTTCGACTACGGCGGCGTCATCTCCTCCCCCCTGTTCCGGGGGATCGGCGAGTTCGAGGCCGAGCGCGGGTACCCGCCCGGGAGCGTGCTCGAACTCGTCTTCGGGGACGCGTCCTACGTCGGGGTCGAGGGTCGCGACCACCTCACCGATCACGCGGTCGACCCGCATCACCACCACGTCGACCACGACTGGCACCGCCTCGAGGTCGGTGCGCTGAGCGTTCGGGAGTGGTTCGACGGCGTGGCCCGACGTGCGCCCGAGGTGCTCGGCACCGAGATCGACATGGACGCCTACATCCACTTCATGGCGACCATGCCGGTCGGGGTCCACTGGTGCGTGGTGCACGCGGCGCGCGACCTCCGCGCGCAGGGCCTCACCCTCGGCCTCCTCACGAACAACGTCGCCGAGTGGGGCGAGAACTGGCGCTCGACCTTCCCGGTCGACGACCTCTTCGACGTGGTGGTCGACTCCTCGGCGGTGCGGCTGCGCAAGCCCGACCGCCGGATCTACCTGCTCACCTGCGAACGGCTCGGGGTCGACCCCGACGCGTGCGTCTTCATCGACGACAACGTGGCCAACTGCGCGAGCGCACGGTCCCTCGGCATGGAGGCGGTGCTGTTCGGCGAGGACCCGTTCGTCGCCGTCGACGAGCTGCACGCCATCCTCGAGCGTCGCGGCGTCGCACCGTGCCGCTGACGACCGTCAGGATCCGCTGAGCGTCATCTCCCCGATGACCAGGGTCGATGCACCGCCGTACCGCATCCAGTCACGATCGGCTCCGACCTCGGTGAGGTCGAGGAGCATGCGGGGCAGCGTCGAGGCGATCGTCGCCTCACGGATCGGCTCCGCGAACGCGCCGTCCCGGATCATGAGCCCGGTCGCCCCCACGGAGAAGTCGCCGCTCGCCGTGCTCGTCCCCGAGTGCAGACCGCTCACCGACTGCACGTAGAGCCCGATCGGCAACGACGCGACGATCTCGGCCTGACCACGGGTGCCCGGGCGCAGCGAGCTCGCCCTCGCACCCGGGCCCGAACCGAGGGAACTGCCGGTCGTCACCGTGCCGCCGCGCCGCGCCGTCGTGACGTCGTGGAGGAACGCTGAGAGCACCCCGGCACGCACGAGGTCGATCCTGCGGGTCGGCACGCCCTCGCCGTCGAAGGGCGACGCGCCCGGCGCATCGGGGTCGGTCGGATCCTCGACGAGGTCGACGAACTCCGGGGCGATGCGCTCACCGAGCCGGTCCGCGAACATCGAACGGCCCTTCTGCACGGGCTCGGCGCTCATCGCGCTCACCCAGAGCGAGATCACCGAGCGCGCCACGAGTGGATCGAGGACGACCGGGAGTCGCTGCGTGGTCGGCTGGGTCGCACCCAGCAGGCGGGTGGAACGCAGGACCGCGTCGGCGACCACCACATCGGGATCGAGGTCGGCCACCGCGCGCCCGCGCGTGAACCCGTACCCGGTCTGGGTCGCGTCCTCGGGGCCGGCGAGCGCGCTCGCACTCATCGACACCGAGGTGCGGCGGACCCGCGCCTCGATGCCGGTGGTCGAGCACAGCACCGAGGAGAGGGCGGAGTCCCCGTACCCGGCCGACTCGACCCCGCGGACCCGCGGATCCGCGCCGGAGAGCGCCCGCTCGAGATCCAGCGCCATCGCGACCTTGTCGGCGGTCGGGGTGGTCAGGACGTCCTCGCGCCAGAGGTCGAGGTCCGCAGCGCGCACCTCCCCGACCTCGGCCGGGGTGGCGAGCCCGGCGAACTCATCGGGCTCGGCGAAGCGCGCGTTGTCCCGAGCGTCCGCGACCACCGCGGCGACGATCTCCGGATCGAGCGAGGATGCGGATGCGACCCCGAGCCGACCGTCGACGACCACTCGCACGGTGATGCCCTCGCTGCCCGCGACCGTGAGTGACTCGACCGCGCCGTGCAGGATGTCGACCTCGGTCTCGCGCGAGCGCGACACCCGGACCTCGATCCCCTCCGATGCGGACGCCGACTCGACGATGCGTCGCGCGATCTCCTCGATCTCCATCACGCCGCTCACGCTGCGACCCCATCCCGCAGCATCGCAACGGGGGTGCCCGCACGCCACCGAGTGCCCCTCACGCCGCTCACGCTGCGGTTCCCCCGATGGTGAGTTCGGCGACGCGCAGGGTCGGTTGGCCGCTCGAGACGGGCACGCTCTGACCGGACTTGCCGCACATGCCGGTCCAGGTGTCGAAGTCGTTGCCGACCACGTCGACCGCACGCATCGCCTCCGGCCCGTTGCCGATCAGCTGCGCGCCGCGCAGCGGTGCGGTGATGCGGCCCTGCTCCACGAGGTACGCCTCGGTCATGCCGAACACGAAGTCACCGGTGGCCGGATCGACCTGACCGCCGCCGAGCGCGACGCAGTACACGCCGTACTCGGTGTCGGCGATGATGTCCTCGGGTTCGGTCGTGCCCCGCTCGAGGTACGTGTTCGTCATGCGGACCATCGGCAGCACGTCGTAGCGCTCGCGTCGGCCGTTCCCACTGCTGGCCCGACCCTCTTTGCGGGCCCGCAGGCGATCCCACATGAAGTCGGTGAGCACGCCGTCCCGGATGAGGACGTTGCGCTGCGTCGGCGTCCCCTCGTCGTCGATCGCGAGCGCACCCCACTCCCGGGCCATCCGCCCGTCGTCGACGACCGTCACGAGGTCGGACGCGACGCGCTCGCCGACCCGGCCTCGGAAGATCGAGGCGTCACGGGCGACGAGGTCGGCCTCGAGCCCGTGGCCGCAGGCCTCGTGGAACAGCACCCCGCCGGCACCCCGCTTGAGGATCACCGGGAAGCGTCCACTCGGCGCGGGCCGGGCGTGCACCTTGGACAGCGCACGCTGCGCGGCGATCCGCGCGATCTCCTCCGGTGGGAACTCCTCGAGCATCTCCCAACCGACCGTGCGCCCCGGCGACTCCGATCCGGTCTGCAGCCCCGTGTCGCCGCTGACCACGCACGACACCGAGAAGCGCGTGCGCACCTGCTCGTCGCCGGTCAGCAGCCCGTCGGAGTTCGCGATGAGGATGTGGCGCACGCTGTCCGCGTAGGACGCGCTGACCTGCTGGATGGCGCCACCCTCGGCCCGCTCCTCACGCGCCGCCGCGTCGGCCCGCCGCAGCGCGTCCACCTTCGTCGCCTTGTCGATCGCGCCGGGGAGCTCGCGCACCGAGTGGGTCGGGACCGCCGGGCGCCGGGCGAGGGCAACGGTGCGGGTGCCCCCGCCACCGCCGCTCGCCGCGCTCGCCGCGGCCTCCGCCGCCTCCCGCAGACCGGCCTCGGAGAGGTCCGCGGTGTGCGCGAAGCCGGTGGTGTCGCCGACGACGACCCGGATGCCCGCGCCGCGCCGCCGGGATGACCCGAGCTCCTCGATGCGACCGTCGTCGAGGCCCGCACTCGACCCGGCCCGGTCCTCGACGAAGACCTCGGCGAACTCGCCGCCGGTGCGCAGCGCGGCGCCGAGGGTCCGCTCGAGCAGGTCGTCGTCGATCATCGGAACTCCTCCGGGCGTCCGGGTCGTCCGGAGTGCCGTGGGCGGTCGGGGAGGTCGTATCGTACGACCGTGGCATCGTTCCCCGGATTGCAGCCCGGACGCATCGGCACCGCGACGCTCGTCGTCACGGACCAGGACACCGCCATCGCGGTCGGGAGCGGCGACGTGCCGGTGCTGGCCACGCCACGGGTGGTCCTCCTCGCCGAGCAGGCCGCGGTCGCCGCGCTGGCCGCGCACCTGCCCGAGGGCAGCACCACCGTGGGCCACCGGGTCCAACTCGACCACCTCGCCCCCACCGCGATCGGTGGGACGGTGACCGCCGAGGCGACCCTGCGCACCATCGAGGGGCGACGGCTCACCTTCGTGGTCTCGGTGCGGGATCAACGCGGGCTCGTCGCCGCCGGCCGCCTCACGCGGGTCGTCGTGGAACGGTCCCGGTTCCTCGACCATGCCGCCGGGGCCGACCCCCGCCCGGCGGACTAGGCGGCCGAACCCTCCACCGCGTCGATCGCACCGAGGAACTCGGCCATGACGGCCGACCAGGCCTCCGGCGCCTCGAACTGCGGCGAGTGCCCTGCAGTCGCGATGACCGCGAGCGTCGCGCCCGGGATCGTCTCGGCCATGGAGCGACTCTGCTCGATGAACGGCAGGTCGACCTCCCCCACCATGACGAGCGTCGGGACGTCCAGCCCGGCGAGGTGCTCGAGATCATCGGCCTGGTCCCGGATCGCTCGCGCCATGGTGGCCCACATCACCGCCGACAGCGCCGCGAACTTGCGATCCTGGAACTCCTGGTAACCGGGGCGCTCCTCGAGCAGGCGCTGGTACGCCGGATTGTCGAGCGGGCTCCCGGCGTCGAGGATCTCCTTGAGCACCGGCATGCCGTCGGTGAGCGCGATCTGGGCCCCCATCTCGATGAGGTCGCCGTCGATCGCGGCGATCGGACCGTGCGAGGTGTCCATGAGCACGAGGGCCTCGAGGCGGTGCGGTGCGGTCACCGCGACGCGCCGGGCGACCATGCCGCCCATGGAGTGACCGAGGAGACGGATCCTGTCCTCGCCGAGGTGGTCGGCGACCGCGAGCACGTCGGCGGCCATGCGATCGAGGGAGTACGCGTCCGGTGTGTCCGGCTTCCCGCTCGCGCCGTGGCCGCGGTGGTCGAAGACGACCACGCGGTGATCGGCGGCGAGCCACTCGACGTGGTCCGCGAAGTCCTCCTTCGCGCCACCGAACCCGTGGACGAGGAACAGCGCCGGACCCGAGCCGGTGACCTCGACCTCGAGGATGGTGCCGTCGTCGACCGTCACCTGCATCGTGTTCGACCCCTGCTCAGCATCGGGCGCCCGTTCCGGGCGCATGGCAGGACGCATTCTCCCCCGCGCGCCGCTCCGGGGCCACCCGGCGGCGCCCGATGGGGCGCGGGTCCTAGGCTCTGCAGCCGTGACGCCGGACGCCCCGACCGCAGGCGCCCCCGCGCCCGGGGGCCAGCCCCCGAAGCGGCGGCTGGGCTTCTGGTTGCGGATCACCGTGAGCGTGGTGCTCCTCGCCGTGCTCATCTCCCGGATCGACCTGTCCGCCGCGCTCCCGGACCGCCACCTGTCGACCCTGCTCTGGCTCGCCGGCGCGTTCGGGTGTGCCATGGGCGGCATCGTCCTGTCGGCCTGGCGCTGGGAACGGGTGCTCCTGGTGTTCGACCGCACCGTCCGGCTGCGGACCCTCGTGGCCCACTACTTCTCGGGCCAGTTCGTCGGCAACGTGCTGCCGTCGACCATCGGCGGCGACGTCGTCCGGGTCAGCCGCCTCACCCATACGATCGGCGACGCGCCCACCGCGTTCGGCTCGGTCGCACTCGAGCGGCTCACCGGCTTCATCGCACTCCCGGTGCTCAGCCTCATCGGGTTCGCGATCGATCCGAGTCTGCTCGGCGAGCGGAGGTCCTGGATCGCACTCCTCGCATCGGGCATCACGATCGTGGCGCTCGTCGTGATCGTGTTCCTCGCCGGCCACCCGCGTCTCGCCGGCCGCTACCGGCACGACGAGGGGTGGACCCGCTTCATCGGCGCGGTGCACGTGGGGGTCGAGCGCATGCGGGCCGAACCCCGTCGCGCCGCCGCCGCGCTCGGCACGGCGATGCTGTACCAGACCTCGCTCGTCGTCACGATGTGGTGCGTGGCCCACGCACTCGGCGCGCCGGTGCCCACCGGCGCGCTGCTCGCCTACATCCCGGCCGTGGCGATGGCCCAGGTCCTGCCGCTGTCGCTCGCCGGCCTCGGTGTGCGCGAGGGGATGCTCGTGCTGCTCCTCACGCCGCTGGGGGTCACCACGGGTCAGGCGGTCGGCATGGGCCTGCTCTGGTACCTCACCATGCTCGTGGTGAGCCTGTTCGGCGCCCCCGCGTTCGCGGTCGGGGCCCGACACCGGGTGGAGGAGCCGACCGCACCATGAGCGCACCCGACGCGCTCGTGGACCCGAACCGTCCCGCGCCGCGGCGCCGGGGTCGCCGGCTCGGCGACGGCTCGGCCCTGCACTGGTGGGCCGAGATCGGCTTCGTGCTCGCGTTCTACGTCATCTACAGCGCGGTCCGGAACCTGAACACGGCCGACGCCGCGGTCGCGTTCCGCCACGCGCGCGAGCTCATCGACCTCCAGCGCCACCTCGGCATCTACCACGAGGCCACCATCCAGGCCTGGGCGCTGCAGGTGCGGCCGGTCATCATCGCCGCCAACTACTTCTACGGATCCCTCCACTTCGTCGTCACCATCGGAACCGGCATCTACCTGTACCGTCGGTGGCCGGACGACTACCCGCTCTGGCGCAACACCCTCGCCATCGCCACGGCCACGGCCCTCATCGGGTTCACGTTCTGGCCCCTCATGCCGCCGCGGCTGCTGCCGGAGTCCTACGGGTTCGTCGACACGCTCGCGCGCTACCCCACGCTCTGGACCTTCAACTCCGGGACCCTCCACAGCATCAGCAACCAGTACGCGGCGATGCCGAGCGTGCACTGCTGCTGGGCGCTGTGGTGCGCGTGCGCGCTCGTGCCACGCCTGCGGTCCACCTGGGCCAAGGTCCTCGCCGCCCTCTACCCGGTGTGCACGGTCATCGTGATCGTCATCACGGGGAACCACTTCGTCCTCGACGCCGTGGCCGGGTTCGGGATCCTCGGCCTCGGGTTCCTCGTCGCCCGGGGCATCACCCGGTCCGGACGCCGCACCCCGGCGGCGGCCTGAGTCGGGCCGGACTTGCGGGACGGCGCCCGAGCGTCGAACCTCTCACCGTGCCCGACGAGATCACCCTCGACCACGTCGCCGTCGCGACCGGCGATGCCGATGCCGCCATCGCCGCGCTCGTCGGCGGCCTCGGCGGCACCCTCACCGAGGGCGGGGACGCGCTCGGGTTCCGGTGGGTCCAGGTCCGCCTGGGTGACGGCGAGGAGGGCATGACGGTCGAGGTCATCACGCCGTGGCGACCCGAGGCGAACGACTTCCTGGCCCGGTTCGTCGCCCGGCATACCGAGGGCGCGCACCACATCACCTTCAAGGTGGGGGACCTGCGGCGGACGCTCGAGCGGGCCCGGGCCGCCGGGTACCACCCGGTCGGGGAGAACTTCGAGGACCCCCAGTGGTACGAGGCGTTCCTCCAGCCGCGCGAGGCCCAGGGCACCGTCGTCCAGATCACCCAGTCCGATCCACCGCCCCCAGCGTGGCCGGAGCGGTTCGCGGCCCGCATCGCGCGCGGCGAACCCGACGGTCGGCCGGTCTGGTGGTCCGAGCCGCCGGCCCCGGGTCCGGTCCGGGCCGTGCTGCGCCGCATCGTGCTGCGCACCCCGTCCATCACCTCTGCGCTCGGGCTGTGGTGCGGGCTGCTCGGCGGCACCCCGGTGGACCAGGGTGACGACCGTATCGAGATCGCATGGCCGGGCGGCCGGATCCTGTTGGTGGAGGACGCCGGATCGCCACCCGGGTTCGAGTGCCTCGAGGCCGATGCACCCCGTGCGCTCGAGGCCGTGCGGGTGGCCGGCGCTTCGGTGCACACCACGGCCCGCTGAGCCGGGTGCGGCTCAGTCCGGCGGTCGGCGACCCGCTGCGATCGCGAGCACCCGCTCGCGCACGGCACGGTCGGCCACGGACAGCTGGGCATCGCGCGGCGTGACGAGCACGAGCCGGCGCAGGGGCAGGCCGTCGACCGGGACCGTGCGCACGCCGACGGTGTCCGGTTCGATCGCGGTCTCGGGCAGGATCGAGACGCCGGCGCCCGCTCCGACGAGCTCGCCGATGAGGCGCACACCCTCGACCTCGATCGGTACCTCGAGGTCGACCCCGGCCTGGGCCGCCGCGTTCTGCACCTCGAGCCGCAGCGGGTTGTTGGCCGGGGGCATCACCATCGGTCGTCGGGCGATCGCCTCGAGCGACACGGGCCCGTCGCTCGGGAGGTCGGAGTCCTCCGGGACGAGTCCGACCAGCCGCTCGTCGAGCAACCGCTCCGAGATGAGGCGGTCGCCGGGCACCGGCGCGGTGACGACGGCTTGCGCGAGTTGGTTCGTGAGCACCTCGGCGACGAGGCGCTCCGAGGTCCCCTCGTTGATCCGCAGACGTACCCCCGGCGCGTCGCGTCGCAACGAGGCGACGAGTTCGGGGACGAGCCAGCGGCTCGCCGTGCCGACGATCCCGAACGCGGCCTCCCCGACCCGCAGTCCCTGGAGCTCCGCGACGTCCGCGAGGATGCCGTCGCGCTCACGCTGGATCCGGCGGGCCCGGGTGACCACCGCGCGACCCGCCTCCGTGAGCGCCGCACCGCGCCGGCTGCGCACCAGCAACGGGACCCCGATCTCGATCTCGAGTTGGCGGATCTGCCCGGAGACGTTCGACTGCACCGTGTTGAGGGCATCCGCCGCCGCCGTGAACGATCCCTCGTCGGTGATCGCCACGAGTGCCTCGAGGTGTCGGAACTCCATCGCGGTCTCCTCCCGGATCCGATCGGGTGCCCGATCGGGTGCCCGATCGGTGGGCTACCGGCCCGTTCGGGCCCGGATCGCGCGCAGCGCGCGCACCCAACGCTTCGTTGGGGACGAACGGTGTTCCATCGTAATCATAGATGGGAAGCATCGCAAATGACTGTTGGACCGATTCAGGACCAAGGGCCACAATGAACCTCGTTCCACCGGGCCGGCCGTCTCCCCCCGTCGGCCGCCCGGGATATCGAGCGGGACACATCCACCGGAAGCGACGGCTCCGGACGGGGACCCGCATCCCGAAGCACCTCCCCCGACGATGCGTGAGGAGCCCGACGTGGCAGCAGAGACGATCTCCAACCTGGTCTTCACGGGACCGCTCGCTTGGACCGCCGACGCGGCCTGCGAGGGCCGCACCGAGCTCTTCTTCGCCCCCGCCGGCGAGCGCCCCGAGGCCCGGGTCGTGCGTGAGTCCAAGGCCCGCTCGGTCTGCACCGAGTGCGCCGCACTCGCCCCCTGTCGGGCCTGGGCCCGCGAGAACCGTGAGTACGGGTTCTGGGGCGGCGAGTCCGAGGAGGAGCGCGCCGCCGCCGGGTACCGCGTCGACATGCCGGTCGGCCGGGTCGCCCGCTACCCCAAGGGCGACGGCAAGCCGGTCGCCCCGCGCACGCCCCGCGTCGCCTGAGGCCACCATCCCCCCACCGGCTCCGACCGGTTCCACCGTGCCCACACGCCCGCCGTGTGGGCACGTGTCGTTCCGCACCATCTAGGTTCCGCCGAGGGCCGCGCACCGGCCGGGAGGGAGGCCGACACCGTGAGCACCGCCCCGACGCCCGACGGCGTCGATCTCGCCCGTCTCGCGCCGTGGTTCGCGACCCACGTCCCCGGGACGACCGGCGCACCGCTCGCCGCGACCCTCATCGCCGGTGGGCGCTCGAACCTGACCTACATCGTCACCGACGGCACCACCGAGTGGGTCCTGCGCCGTCCACCGCTCGGGCATGTGCTCCCGACCGCCCACGACATGGCCCGCGAGGCCCGGGTCATGAGCGCACTCCGGGACACCGCCGTCCCCGTACCGATCGTGCTCGGGTTCTGCGAGGACGTCGAGGTGAACGGTGCCCCCTTCTACGTGATGGAGAAGGTCGACGGCGTCATCCACCGCGACGCCCGTTCGCTCGCCGCGCTGTCCGCCGAGGAGGCGAGCCGGGTCTCCCACGCGCTCGTCGACGTGCTCGCCGACATCCATGCGGTCGACTTCGAGGCCGTCGGCCTCAGCGACTTCGGGCGACCGGACGGGTACTGCGAACGGCAGGTCCGCCGCTGGGGTGAGCAGTGGGAACGGTCGAAGACCCGCGAGATCCCAGCCGTCGACGAGGTCGCTCGGCGACTGCGCGCCGCGCTGCCCCGGTCGGGCGCCCCGACGATCGTCCACGGCGACTACCGCCTCGACAACACGATGATGGCCCTGGACGATCCGGGCCGGATCGTGGCGGTCCTCGACTGGGAGATGTCGACCCTCGGCGACCCGCTCGCCGACCTCGGGCTGTTCCTCCTGTACTGGGGGCAGTCCGACGCGCAGGTGATCGCGACCGGATCGGCCATCGGGGACCGGGAGGGCTTCCTCGACCACGACGGCATCGTCGAGGCCTACGCGACGCGCAGCGGACGTGACCTCACCGAGCTCGACTGGTACGAGGTCTTCGCGGCCTACAAGTTGGCGATCATCGTCGAGGGGATCAACGCCCGGTTCCAGATGGGCAAGACGCTCGGCGAGGGTTTCGAGGCCATGGGGGCGATGGTGGCCGGACTCATCGACGGCGCCCTCGAGCGCGCGAGCCGGTCCTCGATCGCCGCGCTGCGCGGATGAGCCGCCGCTGCGGGACGGGCCGCGTCCTCGTAGAGTCGGGATCGTGAGCAGCCTCGTCTGGGAGGAACGACCCTCCCTGCGCCACCCCATCCTCGTCGCCGCGTTCACGGGCTGGAACGACGCAGGCGACGCCGCGACCGACGCCATCGAACTCCTCGCGAACCAGTTCGGTGCGGCCCAGGTCGGCTACATCGACCCCGAGGAGCACATCGACTTCCAGGCCCTCCGGCCGACGGTCGTCATCCGCGACGGCGTCACCCGGGAGATCCGCTGGCCGGGCACCCGCATCCTCACCGCCCGGGTCCCCGACGCGGCGCGCGACCTCGTGCTCGTGCTCGGACCGGAGCCCCACCTCAAGTGGCGCGATTACTGCGACGCGGTCCTCGAGGTCGTCGGCGAACTCGGGTGCGAACTGGCGGTGACCCTCGGGTCCCTCCTCGCCGACGCGTCGCACCACCGCCCCGTCCGCATCACGGGATCGACCACCGAACCGGAGCTCATGCACCGCCTCGGCATGAGCCGATCGCGTTACGAGGGACCGACCGGGATCGTCGGCGTGCTGCACGACGTGCTGCGGTCCTCGGGCGTGCCGTCCGCCTCGCTGTGGGCGCCGGTGCCCCACTACGTGGCCAGCCCCCCGAACCCCCCGGCTCAGCTCGCGCTGCTCGAGGGTCTGGCCGCGCTCGCCGAGGTCCCGATCGCGCTCGGCGAGCTGCGCGTGCAGACCGCGGCGTGGCGGACCCGCATCGATGCGTTCGTCGCCGACGACGACGACCTCTCGCAGTACGTGGCCCGCCTCGACGCGCAGGCCGACGACGAGCCGGACGAGGGACTCGACCCGTTGACCGCCGAGGAGGACCTGCCCTCCGGCGACGCGCTCGCCGCCGAGCTCGAAGCGTTCCTGCGCGAGCAGGGTCTGGACTGACGCGACCTCAGCTCAGGAAGTCGTGGGCGAGGGCGGTCCAGAGTTCGGTCGACAACCGGAGCGACTCCTGGTCCACCCGCTCGTCGTTGCCGTGGAACATCGACGCGAAGTCCTCGAACCGCAGCCGCGCGCTGAAGAGCCCGAAGCCGTAGCCGACCGCGCCGGCCCGTCGGAAGTACCGGTTGTCGGTCCCGCCGACCATCATCATCGGCACGAGCGCCGAACCCTCACACAGGCGGCCGGTCACCCGGGCCATCGAATCCCACAGCGGCGTGTCGATCGGTGACGAGGTCGCCCCGTCGTCACGGATCTCGTACTCGACCTCGTGCCAGAGGTCACCGCACGCGTCCGCGAGCATCGCCACGACGTCGTCCGCCGACACACCGGGCAGCGTCCGGATGTCGACCGCCACCACCGCACGGTCCGGGATCATGTTCACCTTCGTCCCGCCGTTCGAGACGTTCGGCGACATGGTGGTGTGCGTGCACGAGTGGAAGAGCCGGCCCGCGCCGATCGGCAGACCATCGATCACCGCGTCGAGCTGCGCGGGATCGGCGAGCTCGGCCGGCAGCTGCATCCCCTCGACGAATCGGCGCCAGGTCTCGCTCACCCGGGCCGGCGGCCGGTAGGCGCCGATCCGCTGCACGATCTGCGCCGCTTTGAGCACCGCGTTGTCGGTCCGGTGCGGCTGGGAGCCGTGGCCGGGCGTGCCCCTGACCGTGAGCTTGGACCACATGGCGCCCTTCTCCTCCACCATCACGGGGAGGCGGACGCCGCCGCGGCTCCCCATCTGGAAGCCGCCGGACTCGGTGATGACGTTCTCGGTGCGCACCGCGTCGAGCTCATGCTCGAGGAGCCACTCCGCGCCGTAGGTGCCGGAGGCCTCCTCGTCCGCGACCGCAAGGTACGACAAGGTGCCCCTGGGACGGAACCCGGAGTCGGCGAGTCGTCGGAACGCGACGAGCATCGACGCGGTGAGGTTGAGCATGTCCACCGCGCCCCGACCCCACACGACCCCGTCGACGAGTTCGCCGCCGAACGGATCGCGGGACCAGGTGTCGGGGTTCACGGGGACGACGTCGGTGTGCCCCATGAGCATGAGCCCGGACGCGCTCGGGTCCGAACCCTCGATCCTCGCCAACACGCTGCGGCGGCCCGCGTGCGGCTCGTAGTACTCGAGGTCGAGCCCGGAACCCTCGAGGTAGTTCGTCACGAGGTCGGCGCTGCGCACCTCCTCACCGGAATCCGGCGATCCGTCGTTCACGCAGGCGTTGCGGATGAACGCCTGCAGGACCTCGGTGACCTCTGCGGTGGGATCGTCGTGCGCCATGCGCGAGACGCTAGCCCTGCGACCCGGATCAGGGGATCGGCGCGCACCGGTAGATCATCACGCCGCCCTCGTCCCAGCGCTCCGCGAGTCCGTCGCGCCGCAGGTGCTCGAGATGGGCGAAGGTCTCGCTCTCCGCCATGACGCCCCAGTGCCGCTCCGGGAACACCTCGTGTGAGAGTCGCTCGACGCTCGCAGGGCCGATGGCCACGGCGGCCGCGTGCAGGTGCTCCATCCGCTCGGCGTGGTGCTCCTTGATCGCCCGGACCCGACCCCCCACGTCGTCGAAGGGGTGGCCGTGGGCGGGCAGACCGAGGCGGACGTCCGGCAGGTCGGCGACGAGGTCGAGCGTCTTGAGGTAGGCGCGCAACGAGTCCCCGGACGCCGAACCCGCGACGTGCGGGGTGATGGTCGGCAGCACGTGGTCACCCGAGAGCAGCACGCCGTGCTCGGCGTCCCAGAGACAGAGGTGGTCGAGGGTGTGCCCGGGCGTGTGCACCGCCTGCCACTCCCGCCCGGCGAGCATGAGCGGACTGCCGTGGCGGACGCGCCGCGTCGGGTCCGGCGGGCTGAACATGAGGCGCATCGCGCGCATCCGCACCCGCTGCTTGAGCGGGGGATCCGGATGCCGGCTGCCGCCCCACGGGACCGTGCCGCCCCACGGGACCGACTGGCGCTGGTGCTCGGTGGTGAAGTCGTCCTGCTCGTCCCGCAGGGACGGGAGTTCCTCGAAGGAGGGGCCACGGTAGGCCTGTGCCTCCTCGATCGCCTCCTGCTCGATCCGCTCCGCCTCGGTCTCCGACAGCGTGTGCCCCCTGCGGTCCAGCGACCAGGTCGTGAACGCACGGTGGGTGATGAGCGCGGCGTCCGCCTCGCGTCGGATCCGACCCGCCGAGCCGAAGTGATCCGGGTGCGAGTGGGTCACGATCACCGTGTGGACGTCTCTGATCCGGAACCCCGCCGCTCGCAGCCGGCTCCGCAGCGTCCGCCACGAGCTCGGTCCGGGGAGGCCCGGGTCGACGACCGCGAGCCCGCGGTCGTCGAGCAGGCCGTACATGTTCACGTGGCCGAGACCCGGCATCCAGATCGGGAGCTGCATCCGGATGACGTTCGGCGCGACCTCGACGATCTCGTCGGAGGCCTGCTCCTGCTCCTGCTTGGGCGGGCGCTTCGCGCGGTCGGTCTGTGGGTCCGGCCTCGGCGCCTGGTGGTGGTCGCCGTGCCCGTGGGGTGCGGTCACGCTGCGGAGACTACCGGCGGGCCGGGTCGGCCGAATCGTCGAGGCGTTCCTCCGCCCGTTTCGTGAGTTCCGCGAACGAGTCCTCCATCGCGCCCGACAGCACCGCGAGGTCGCCGAACGCGTCGCGGTCGACGAACAGGCCGATGTGGAGCTGCCCGCAGTAGGACAGGATCGCGATGCCGATCGACAGGTTGCGGGTGAGCGGGACCACCGGGAACGCCTCGAGCATCCGCCCACCCATGCAGTACAGCGGCACCTGGGGCCCGGGCACGTTCGTGACGACGAGGTTGATGAAGGGCTGGCGGTGGGTGACGCGGGCGGCCAGTCCCAGCAGGGTCGGCGCCGCGTAGTGGGTCAGGTCGAGGAGGAAGGTCGCACCGACCGCCTGCTCGCGCTCCTTGAGGTCGCGGGTCGCCAGACGGATCGCGGCGAGGCGGTCCACCGGATCCGCGATGCCGACGGGCAGCGGGACCATCATCCCGGACACCCGGTTGCCGAGTTGCATGCGTTCGGCGTCGTCGCGTACCGACACCGGGCAGAGCGCCTTGAGCGTGACGTCGCGCACCGTTTCGCCCCGCGATTCGAGGAGGCGGCGCAAGCCTCCGGTGACCCCGGCGAGCACGACGTCGTTGATCGTGCCCCCGAAGGCGCGCCGCACCGTACGGACGTCCTCGAACGAGACGCGGACACCGTCGAAGCGCCGGTTCCGACCGACCTGGACCGTGTTGAGCGAGGTGCGCGGTGCGATGGCATCCGTGCCGAACATCGACTGGACCGATCGGGCGATGCGCACCGTCTCGTCGAGGGCCCGTTGCGGACCCCGCACCGCGGCGCGCGCGGTGCGGATGATCTCGGTGGGTTCGGTGGCACGCTCCCAGACCGAATCGGCGAACAGCCGCCACTCGGCCGGGGGCGGCTGCACGATCCAGCGCGGCGGCTCGAGGTAGGTGGGCGTCGACGCGAAGTCGAGCAGCACCGTCGCCACGTCGACACCCGACACACCGTCGACGAGCGCGTGGTGCGTCTTCTGGATGAGCGCGACCCGCCCCTCCTCGAGCCCCTCGACGAACCACAGCTCCCACAGGGGCCGGGAGCGGTCGAGCAGCTGCGACTGGATGCGCGAGGTGAGCGTCATGAGCTGCTCGCGCGTGCCCGGCGACGGCAACGCGGTCAGCCGGACGTGGTAGGCGATGTCGAAGCGGGGGTCATCGACCCAGATCGGGCGCCCCTGGTTGAACGGCACGGGCATGAGGCGCCGACGGAACCGTGGGATGAGGTGCAGGCGGGAGGACACCAGCCGCCGGACCTCGGCGAGCCGGAACCGCCCGGTCGCGTCGAAGAAGGGTTCGCCCTCGAAGATCGAGACCGCGCCGACGTGCATCGGGGTCTCGATCGACTCGAGGTGGAGGAAGCTCGCGTCGAGGGACGAGAGCCGGTCGTAGGTCGCCACGCGCCCGATCGTACCGATGCGGAGGGCGCTGCGCCCGGGCCGGCGCTACCCTCCGCACGTGCTCCGGACCCCGCAGCCCCACGATCGGCGCCCGCGGTGAGCGGGCGTGTGGCGAGCGCGATCTGGCGCCTCGACCCGGGCCTCGTGCTCGCGCTCGAGGAGCACCTCGGCGTGCCCGTCGACTCCTACCTCAACGGGTCCCAGGTCTGGCTCGTCGACTGCGGACCCGGGGCCGAGACCCTCGAGTTCCGGCTCCACCCCGTCGCCGGGTACCAGCCGCCCGCGGGCGTGTCCCACTACGACCTCTGGGAGGAGGTCGCCGGTGCGCTGGCGCGGGGCGCCGCACCGGACGCGCTCCCGATCGGCGAGACGACCCGTTCGCTCGCCTCCCTCTGGGACGGCCTCGAGGTGTTCGAGGCCTACGGCGACTCCCTCGAACCGGCACAGATCGCGCACGCCGCCGCGGCGGCCATCGCCCGGGACGCCGATCGTTCCGGCCTCGTCGACCACGACCGGGCCGGGGGCGAGTGGGAACGGCGCGGCCGGGCGGTCTCGCTCTTCGGTCTCATCGAGGACCAGCTCGGGACCTGATCCCGCGGGCACCGCCGGGTGCCGCCGGCTCAGGCGGGGTCGGGACGCCAGGGCGGGGTGCGCGGCCAGTCGAAGTCGCACGGGAACACCTCGCCGTCGATCGCCCGGAAGGCGAGTTCGGCCCACCGGTGCGCGCCGGCGAGCGGCTGGGGCAGCGCGTCACGGGCGAAGAACCCGACGTCGCGCGTCTCGAGCGGGTGACCGCGGAGTTCGCCGCCCACCATG
>JBJTOY010000100.1:0-5779 GCA_046074845.1 Actinomycetes bacterium
GTTCCGCCACATCCTCGCCGGCTCGAGCGGTGACGAGGCCGCGGTGCTGCGTGCGGTGCAGGTCGCGCTCGTGGGTCGGCACTACGAGCGCATGGCCGACCATGCGGTCACCATCGCCGAGCGCGTGCAGTTCATGGTCACGGGCACGCACCCCGTGAAGCCCACGGTCGACTAGCCGCGAGCGCCCCGCACGCGAGTCGACCGCCCACTCGGGCGGGCATCACCATGGCGCTCCGGCTCGCCCGCGACCGACCGCGTCGCCATCGGGTCGCCTCCGCGCGTGCGAGGGATGCGCCCGCACGCGAGTCGGCCGCCCTCTCGGGCGGCCGGAACTCTCCGTCGTCGTGTTGACCGGGCCGGTCGACGGGCGTCAGCCCTCGTCGTAGCCGAGATCCCACTCGAGGATGAGGCGCTCGCGCTCGGCGTCGCGCACGACCCGCTCGCGGTTGCGACGGCACTGCGGGTCGTGGGGCGGCAGCAGCTGCAACCGGGCCACCGCCCGCTGACGGAACTCGTCGATGGTGCGGCCGTCACCGAACACGCCGACCACGTCCCAGTGGGGTGCGACCGGTCCGAGGTAGACGACGCGCACGTGACCCACCGGCGGCAACTGCTCGAGGTCTTCGGTCTCCATGGCCATGGTCGTGTGCTCCGGGGTTCGACGGGTGCGGTCCCGGACCACCTCGGCGGCGCCCCGGGACGGGGGAGCCTACCGGATGGGTCCCGGGCCGCCTCCGGCGTGGACGGGTCCGGTGGGGTCAGCCGATCTGGCTCAGCGGCACCGACCCGAGGCGCACGGCGATGACCCGACGTTCGCGGTCACGCTCGATCGTGATGCGGATCTGATCACCGGGGCGGTGGCCGCGGATCGCCGAACCGACGTCGTCCGCCCGGCGCACCTGGGTCCCGTCGATCGCCACGATGACGTCGCCGCGCTCGATGCCCGCGTCGGCCGCCGCCGTGCCGGGCTCGACCCGGATGACGATGGCGCCGCTCTGCGTGGAGAGCGATTCCTCCTGGGTCGTCGCCGGCGTCACGGTGCGGGTCTGCACGCCGAGGTAGGCGAGCTTCACGTCGCTGCCCTCGCGCAACTGGTCGATGATCGGCCGGGCCGAGTCGATCGCGATGGCGAAGCCGACGTTCTGGGCCTGACTCGGGTTGGCGATGGCCGTGTTGATCCCGACCACCTCGCCCCGCGAGTTGAGCAGCGGACCGCCCGAGTTGCCCGGGTTGATCGCGGCGTCGGTCTGCAGCATGTTGAAGAGGCTGGTGCGCTGATCGGTGTCGACGGTCCGACCCTTCGCCGAGATGATGCCGCGGGTCACGCTGAGGCTGCCGTCGAGCGCGAGCGCGTTCCCGATCGCCACGACGTCGTCGCCGACGACGAGGTCCTCGCTGGAGCCGAGACGCACGGCCGGGATGCCGGCCACGTTCTCCGCGCGGATCACGGCGAGGTCGAGCTGCGCACTGCGGCCGAGGATCCTGGCCCGACGGATCGTGCCGTCGTTGAACACGACCTCGATCCGACCGCCGGCACCGTCGATCACGTGGTCGTTCGTGACGATGATCCCGCTCGGGTCGATCACGAACCCGGTGCCCTCGCCGCCCGATCCCCCGCCGCCGTTCGAGAACAGGCCCTCGTCCACGGCCCCACCGGTACGGATCGCCACCACGGCGGGTTCGACGCGGCCCACGATGCCCTGGACGTCCTGGGCGACCGCCAGGCGCGAGGTGTTCCGGGCCTCGGTGACGACCGGGTTCGGCGACTGCACGACCCGGGTCTCGCCGCGCCCGGCGATGGCTGCGACACCGCCACCCACGAGCCCGCCCACGAGTGCGCCGAGCGCGATGCCGGCGACGAACTGCCGAGGCCGTCCGGTCGCCGGTCCGGCCGCACCCGTCGGAGCGGTCGCGGCCGCCGGCACCACGGCCGTGCCCGGCGGGACCGGCGCGTCGGCGCCGAGCGCGTGCTCGGCCCGGGGCGGGCCCCAGTGGTCGGCCGGCTCAGCCGGCGGATCGAACGCGCCGGTCTCGACCCGGTACGCGTCCTCAGCGGGCGGCTCGACCCCGGCGGGCCCGACCGTCCACGCATCGGTGGCGGTGCCGGGGCCTCCGGCGGCCGGGAGCGCGTCGACCTCGTGGGACGGCGCGTCGATCGCCTCGGCCGGCTGCTCGTGCTCGGTGGGTTCGTCGGTGAAGTCGCTCACGGTCGCCTTCTCGTCTGCGTCGGATTCGGGTTCGAGGGGTGCAACGTCACGGGCGCCGTCCGGGTTCCGCGCTCACCCATACGGAGCCGGGGCGGACCCCGGTTCGGATCCGGCGCGGTACGGCGGGATCACGAGCGTCATGGACACACCGCCGTCGGGCGCGTTCGCGGCCTCGGCCCTACCGCCGCAGTCGGCGGCGGCCTGGGCCACGATCGACAGGCCGAGGCCCGATCCCGGGAGCGCACGGGCGGCATCGGCCCGGTAGAACCGGTCGAACACGTGGGGGAGGTCGGCCTCCGGGATCCCGGGGCCGCGGTCCCGCACCGTGACGGCGCCGTCGGCGGTGCGGACCTCGATCGTCGTGTCCGCGGGTGAGAACTTCACCGCGTTCTCGAGCAGGTTGCCGACCGCGCGCAGCACGAGCGCAGGGCGGACCAGCACATCGCAGGGCTCGGCGACGAGTTCGATGGTCCGTCCGCTGCGCCGCCGGGCCCGGCCGACCGAACGCTCGACCAGCGCGGCCAGGTCGACGATCCGTGCCGGCTCCTCGTCGCGTCGATCGGTCACGAGGTCGAGGAGCTCCTCGGTGAGCCCCGAGAGTTCCCGGGCCTCGGAGTCGAGGTCGTCGACCACCTGGGCCCTGGTCGCCTCCGGGAGATCGGGGTGGCGCCGCAGCGTGTCGATGTTGGCCCGCAGCGAGGTGAGCGGGGTCCGGAGCTCGTGCCCCGCGTCCTGGGCCAGTTGCTGCTGCTGGTCCCGGGATCGGTGGAGTGCGCCGAGCATGGTCGCGAACGCGCCCGCGAGGCGGCCGACCTCGTCGCGACCGGCCGGCGGGAGATCGGCCTCGAGCGCACCCGTGGCCGCGATGCCCGACGCCGCCTCGGTCAACCGGTCCAGCGGACGCGTGACGTAGGTGGCGATCAGCCACCCGAGGAGCGCGGCGAACGCGGTCACGATGAGGCCGATGAGGATGAACCGCCTGCGGAGGTCGGCGAGCGCGCCCTCGGCCTCCTCGAGGCTACGGGCGACCATCACGGCGCCGCCGCCGGCCACCGGGACGGTCAGGACCCGGTACGAGTCGTCGCCGCTGCGGACCACCGAGAACCGGGCCGGCCCGCCGCGGGTGGCGGCCGTGCGCACCGCGCCATCGACCGGCAGTCCGCCCGAGGTCCGGGTCAGGACCGCACGACCGAGCGAATCGACGCACTGCACACGGGATCCGGGCAGTTCGGGGATCGGCCGCGCGTCCGCGTCGGGTGCCCCGGCCCGATCGTCGCGATCGGCCCGGCCCGGCAGGAGCCCGCACAGCAGACGGATGAAGCGGCCGTCCCGGTCACCGATCCGTTCGCCGTAGGCGGTGAGCGTGCGGTCCACCTCGCGCCGCAGCGACTGCTGCGTGGTCACGTAGGCGGTGGCCCCCACGACGAGCACCGCGGCCGCTGCGAGTCCGCCGAGCGCCAGCGCGAGACGCGACCGCAGGCTCATGACGCCCGCAGCGTGTAGCCCACGCCGCGCACGGTCTGCACGAGTCGTGCCTCGCCGTGCTGCTCGGTCTTGCGGCGCAGGTACCCGATGTAGACCGCGAGGGCCTTCGATTCGGGTCCGAAGTCGTACCCCCAGATGTCCTCGAAGATCGTCGTGTGCGAGAGCACGATGCCCGCGTTGCGGGCCAGCAGAGTGAGCAGGTCGAACTCGGTCTTCGTGAGCTCGAGTTCGCGCTCCCCTCGCCAGGCCCGCCGGGCCGACTCGTCGATGACGAGGTCCTCGACCTCGATCCGCTCCGCATCGACGGGGGCCTCGGCCGTCGCGCGACGCAGCAGCGCGCGGACCCGCGCCAGCAGTTCCTCGAGCGCGAACGGTTTGGGCAGGTAGTCGTCCGCCCCGGCGTCGAGCCCCGCGACCCGATCCGACACCTCGGTGCGCGCGGTGAGGATGAGGATCGGTGTCTGGTCGCCGCGGTTGCGCAGGGCCCGGCACACCCCCAACCCGTCGAGGGTCGGCATCATGACGTCGAGCACGAGCGCGTCGGGGGCCCGGGCCGTCACCGCCTCGACCGCCGCCACGCCGTCGGGGGCCGTGATGACCTCGTAGCCCTCGAGTTCGAGGGCCCGAGCAACCGCGGCGCGGATCGCCCGGTCGTCGTCGGCCACGAGGATGCGATTCGCCACGGCCCGCATTCTTCCCGGGAACCGTGAGCCCACGGTAAGAGCCACCCGGATCGGGGCGATCCTCACCTCCCTCTTACCGTCACGTCGGGACGGTCTTACCTGCGGGGTGCACGGTTCGCAGCGTCGCCGGTGCACCGATCGCCGGCCGGAGCACCCGGAGCAGCCATGGAGATCACGAACGCCTACCGAAACCGCTGGCGCCGCACCTGGCGGTCGCGGGTCGCCGTGGCCGGAGCCGGCCTCCTCGGCGTCGCCGCCGGGGCGGGCACGATCGCCGCGATCCACCCCGCGACCTCGGGGGCGACGACCCCCGAGGTGGACCCCACCACGCCGCGCGCGCCGCAATCCCTGAGCCGCGACGACCTCGAGCGGTTCCTGTTCGGTGACGACGATCGGGACGCATACGAGGACGAGGACGACCGCGCCGCACGGCCGCAGCAGGTCGCACCGCAGTGGCAGGCGCGTCCTGAGGCCCGGACCGGCGCCTCCTGATGCGCACGGGTCGACGGTGATCGCATGAACCACGCCTGGTGGTACCTCGCCCGGTCCAGCGGGCTCACGGCCTGGCTCCTGCTCGTGGCGAGCCTCGTGATGGGCACGATGGCCTCGGGCCGCCTCACGGAACGCAGCGGCGCCCGCCGCTGGCTCCTGGACCTGCACCCGTGGGTGTCGGGGCTGGCGCTGTCGACCGTGATCCTGCACATCCTCGCGATCGTCGCCGACTCCGCCGTCGACATCAGCCTCACGCGGGGACTCGTCCCGTTCGCGTCACCGTGGCGCGCGTCGGCCGTCGCCTGGGGCGCCGTCGCGTTCTGGCTGATGGTGGCGGTGCAGGGCACCTCCCTGGCGCGCGCCTCGATCCCGAAGCGGTGGTGGCACGGCATCCACCTCACCTCCTACGTCCTCGCGGTCCTCGCCACGCTGCACTCGATCCTCTCGGGCAGCGATGTGCACCTCCGCATCGTCTCGGCCCTCATGGCCGCCGGGGTGACGGTCGCAGTGGCCTCGAGCCTGCAGCGGGCGTTCGGCGTCGGGCGGATGCGCAGGCGCGAACGCCCCGACCGGACGACGGCACCCGCAGCGCCGAGGTGACATCGGGCACACCGACGCCACTCCGGCGCCGGAATGTGGCAGGGCGGGAACCCGGAACGACCCCGCGGCGTTGTCAGGGGTGACCGCGAACGAGCAGGTGACCATGAGCCAGCCCACGAACCAGAACCCTCCCGCCGAGACCACCCAGCCCTGGATGGCCGACGGCCTCTGCCGGGACCACCACCCCTCGCTGTTCTTCCCGTCCGACGGGGTCGGCGTCGATCGGGCCCGGCGGATCTGCGCCGAGTGCCCGGTCAAGGCCGAGTGCCTCGAGTACGCGCTCACCTACCGCATCGAGCACGGCGTGTGGGG
>JBJTOY010000101.1:0-18533 GCA_046074845.1 Actinomycetes bacterium
CCCCGCTAGGTTGCGCGCCGTGGACGACGGGCCCGCCAACGACGAGGTGCTGCTCCTGCTGCGGCAGGTGCTCGTGCGCGGCGCCCGACGCTGGCGGCGCAGCGACGTGCTGATGTTCGTCGACCGCATCGTCGTGGCCCACCCCGAGGGCGTGCGGGAGGTTCCGCTCGCCCAGGTCCGTCGGGTCGCCCGCCAGAAGAAGGTGTTCACCGGCGTGCGCCTGGTGGTCGACGCCGATCCGGGGCGCCTCCAGATCCGCGGCCTCACCCCGGCCGCCGCCGCCACCGCGCAGCGGATCATCGCCGACACCACCCGCCGGGGTCGCGGCTGAGGACGCACGGCACCCGAGGTCATGGCCCCGCCCGCCCCCTCCGACGCCGGCGGGGACCTACGCTCGGGACCACCCCGTTCACCATCCCGGAGCCCCCGTGCCGAGTCGCAGCCCGAACCACCGAGAGCGCCACCGCAACGACCGAGTGGGGTGGCTGCGCGCCGGCGTGCTCGGCGCGAACGACGGCATCGTGTCCACGACGAGCCTCATGATCGGCGTGGCCGCCACCGACGCCACCCGCAGCGCGATCCTCGTCGCCGGCCTCGCCGGACTCGTGGCGGGCGCAGCCTCGATGGCCCTCGGCGAGTACGTCTCGGTGAGCAGCCAGCGCGACGCCGAGCAGGCCGACATCGAGAAGGAGCGCACCGAACTCGAGGCCACCCCCGAGCACGAGCTCGAGGAACTCACCCAGATCTACGTCGCGCGCGGACTGACCCGCGAGTTCGCGGAGCAGGTCGCGGTCCAGCTCACCGAGGCCGACGCGCTCGGTACGCACCTGCGCGACGAACTCGGCATCGCGGAGCACACGATGGCCCGGCCGGTGCAGGCCTCCTTCGTCTCGGCCGCGGCGTTCGCGGTCGGCTCGCTCCCGACCATCGTGCTCATGGCACTGCTCGGCGTCGGGACCTCGGCCACCGCACGGGTCGTCGCGAGCGGACTCCTCGCCCTGGTGCTGCTGCTCGCCCTCGGCGTCGCCGGGGCCCGCATCGGTGGCGCCCGCTCCACCCGACCGGCCACCCGGGTCGTCGTGGGCGGTGCCATCGCGATGGCCGTGGCCGCCGGCGTCGGTCGCCTCCTCGGCACGACGATCGCCTGAGGTCCGGCCGCGCCTCAGATCCTCGTGAGGACCTCGTTGCCCGCCCCGGTGATGAGGAGGGTGTGCTCGAACTGCGCGGTGCGCAGCCCGTCGACCGTCACCGCCGTCCACCCGTCGCTCCAGATGCGCTCCCGGTGGTCCCCCATCGCGATCATCGGCTCGATGGTGAACACCATGCCCGGCTCGAGCACCGTCGTCAGGCGCGGCTCGTAGTAGTGCGGCACGCTCGGCTCGCCGTGGAACTGCTCGCCGATGCCGTGACCGACGAACGTCCGGATCACCGAGAGGTCGTGGGCGTGGGCGTGGCGTTCGATGGCCCGACCGATCTCGTTGAGCGGCCGCCCCGGCTTCGCGGCGGCGATCCCCCGGTCGAGGCACTCCCGCGTGATCTGCACCAACCGTCGCGACCCCTCGTCGACGTCACCGACGAGGAAGGTCGCGTTCGTGTCGCCGTGCACGCCGTCGAGGTAGGCGGTGACGTCGATGTTCACGATGTCGCCGTCCTCGAGTGGGCGGTCGTCCGGGATCCCGTGGCAGATGACCTCGTTGACCGAGGTGCACACGCTCTTCGGGTACCCGTGGTAGTTGAGCGGGCTCGGGTACGCGCCGCGAGCGATCGTCGCCTCGTGCACGGCGACGTCAATCGCATCCGTCGTGATCCCGGGGGCGACCAACGTGCCCGCATCCCGGAGGATCTCCGCCGCGACCCGACAGGCCGCCCGCATGCGCTCGATGACCTCCGGCGCCTTCACCGCCGCCTCGCGGCCGGGCGGCGGCTCCCCCGTGTCCGCGTAGGGCGGTCGACCGATCATCGGCGGCACGCTGCGCATCGGCGAGACCGCACCGGGCCGCAACGGGCGCTCGAGCGGCTTGTGGCACCGCTTGTACTTCTGTCCGCTCCCGCACCAGCAGGCGTCGTTCGACTTCACGGTGCTGACGCCTCCCTCATCGTGTCGGCACGCAAGCGTACGGCCACCGGCGCCCTAGGCTCCGATGCGATGAGGCTGAGCCGCGCGCCGGGAGCCACCGGGTGACCCCGCCGATCCGCCCGCTGTTCGTGAACGAGAACATGGGCGGGCACGCCACCCTGCACCTCGCGATCCGTGCTGCGCTCCGGGACGACCCGAGCGCCCGACCCCAGTTCCTCGATGTCCCGCCGGCCGGCACCCTGCGCCGGGCGGCGGCGGTGTCGGTGCCGGGACTGGCCCGCGCCGACGCCGACCTCCAGGCGTTGCGGGTCCAACTCGGCACGAGCGCGGTCGTGCGCCGTCGACTCCGGTCGTGGCCCGAACCGTACGACGTGATCCACGTGTACTCGCAGAACGCGGCGCTCCTCATCGACGGGTTGCTCCGGGACCGACCCTCGGTGGTGGGCACCGACGCGACGACGGCCCAGGGCGCGCCGTTGCTCCCCTACCGCAGGCCCGGACGCGGCACGGACCGCCGCGTCACGACCTCGCAACGGTTCGAACGCCGGGTGTACGAGGCCGCGACCCTCGTGGTGGCCCAGTCGGAGTGGGTGGCCGCATCCCTGCGCGATGAGTACGGAGTGGACCCGACCCGGATCCGACTCATCCCGTACGGCATCACGATGCCGGAGGCGCTGGGCCGCATCGCCCGCGATCGACCGCAGATCACGTTCGTCGGCTTCAGCATGCAGCGCAAGGGTGGAACCCGGCTGCTGGAACTCTGGCGTCGGTCGTTCCGAGCCGATGCCGACCTCAACCTCGTCACCCGCGACGACGTGGGCCGGGAGCCGGGTCTGCGCGTGTTCCGCGACTTCCGACCCGGGGACCCGCGGCTGCGCACGCTGTTCGCGGAGACGGACGTGTTCGTGTTCCCGTCCCGTATCGACACGTTCGGGTACGCGCTCGTCGAGGCAATGGCGGCCGAGGTCCCCACCGTGGCGCTCGCGGTGGCCGCCGTCCCGGAGGTCGTGGCCGACGGGGAGACCGGGCTGCTCGTCGATCCGGATGCGGACGACGACGCCCTCGCGGCCGCCATCGCCCGCATCCTCGGTGACCCCGAGGGTGCCCGGGCGATGGGCCGGGCCGGGCGGGTGCGGGCCCTGGAGCGCTTCGACGCCCGGGTCACCACCGCCCGCCTCGTCGAGGTCCTCCGGGAGGCCATCGCCCTCCACGGCGGCTGACCCGACCCGGCCCGACCGGTCGCGGGCCCGCGGGCCGCCCCGGTCAAGGGGACGGGCCCCGCTGCCGATACCCGGAACCGAGGCACCACCCGGGTGCCGGGGTCGAGGAGGACGGGATGCTGGACGCGGTCCGGCGGGCACGGGCGTCACGCCGGGCCGACGCGCGCCCGATCGACGCCGACCCCCGGTCCTCCGAGGCCGGCATGAGCCTCATCGAACTCGTCGTCGCCATGACCCTCCTCGCCGTCGTGATGGTCGGTCTGAGCTCGTCGATCGGCGTCGCCTACCGCGTCGTCGCGCTCGGTCGGCAGCGTCAGGTCGCCGAGGCCACCGCGAACAAGCGCCTCGAGGAACTGCGGGACGTCGACTACGCGCAGATGGCCATGAACGAGCCGCCGGTGCGCTCCGCCGATCCCACCAACCCGGACGCGTTCGTCTCGCAGGACGGCGCGAGCTACGACGTGACCGGGAAGGGCGATTTCGAACCGCTCATCGTCGACGCCGCCACCCCGGGTCCCGTGCTCCACGTCGAGAGCCCGGTGGTCATCGGGACCACCAAGGTCGACGTGTACCAGTTCGTGACCTGGGTCGACGCGCCGGACGTCCCCGGGACCCAGAACCTCAAGCGCATCTCGGTCGTCGTGAAGTACCGCGACGTGTCGGTGCCCGGCACCGCGCGCGTCCTGCGCGAGTCGGTGCTGTTCACGGCCGGGACCGTGTCGGTGCCCCGCACCGCGACCTCCTCGACTACGACCTCGACGACGACCACGACCACGCCGCCCTCGACCACGACCGTGCCCCCGAACGGGTGCGGGTCGTTCTCGGTGTCGAACGGCTCCGGCGCGCTCGTCGGCTACACCGCGACCCGCACCGTCACCCTCACCCTCGCCATGGGGGTGTGCGCCGAACCCGTGTGGGTGTCGTTCTCCAACGACGGTGGAGCGACCTCCGGTGCCGAGACCGCCTGGGACGCATCGAACCCGACGCTGGGGTGGACGGTGAACGCCGGCGACGGCACGAAGTCGATCCTCGGCCGGGCCCGCAACGCCGCCGGCACCGTCTGGAGCATCGGGAGCCGGAGCGTCATCCTCGATGCCACGTACCCGTCGACGCCGGGCACCCTGAACCGGACCGTGACCTGCTCGGGCATGAACCGCACCGTGAACCTGGCGTGGGGGTCGAGCACCGACACGAACCTCGTCGGGTACCGGGTCTACCGGTCGACCGACGGCGTGTCGTGGTCGATCGTGTCGAGCACGACCGGGCTGAGCGCCAGCGACACCAGCGCCAAGTCGCTCACCTCGCTGCGGTTCGCCATCGCGGCCTACGACAAGGCGGGCAACGAGTCCGTGCGGTCCAACTCCGTCACCCTCGCGAAGAACCAGTGCTCGTGATGGACCGACCGACCCCCGATGCCCGCCGCAGCGACGGCTTCACGCTCATCGAGCTGCTCATCACGGTGTCCCTCCTCGCCATCATCGGGCTGGTGCTCATCCAGACCCTCAACGCCTTCACCCGGGCGGAGGCCTACCAGGCCGATCGCACCCAGAGCCTCGACTCGATGCGCCTCGTGCTCAACGGGATGACGAAGGAACTCCGTCAGGCGACCGCGGTCGATGACGCCAACTCATCCGCGAGCCACATCGTGTTCACGACCTACGTGCGCGGGGTGCCCCGCACCATCACCTACGACGCCGGCACCGGCGTGCTCAAGCGTCGCCTCGACGCCGGCGCGTGGATCACGGTCCAGACCGGCCTCGCCACGACGTCGATCTTCTCGTACCAGTCGGCCCCGCCGGTGCCCGGGGCCCAGTGGGTGCGGATCATCCTCCAGGTGAAGCCCAAGCGGGACCCCGAGACGACCCTCGTCCTCGACTCCGAGGTCAACCTCCGAAACCGGGTGCAGACATGACCACGAACCGACCGACCACCATGAGCGTCCAGCAGATGCGGGCACGCGGCGAACAGGGCATGGCGATGGTCACGATGCTCCTCGTCATGTTCATCGTGTCCGCGCTCGTCGTGGTGATGCTGACCACCCAGAACCACACCGCCACCACCACCGCGCGCAACCGGTCCTGGGGGGCGGCCGTCCACGTCGCCGAATCGGGCGTCCACCAGGCGATCGCGTACCTGCAGTCCACCAACGGCGTCGCGCCGACCGGCGTGCAGAGCGGTACGACCGCCGAGGGCACGTGGCAGTACCGGGTGACCGCCCTCCCCCGCAAGCACTACCAGATCGACTCGGTGGGCACCGTCGGGACCGCCGCCTCGCTCACCGCGAGCCGGCGCCTGCGTGTCATCCTCGCCCCGCCCACCTCCTTCCGGTACGCCCTCTTCTCGCTCTCCGACGTCACCACCAAGAACAACAACGTCGTGTGCGGCGACATCTGGGCCAACACGAACGTGACCGTGTACGCGAACGACGCGGTCCGGAAGGCCGGCGCCTCGGAGTGCCCGGCCGGCACCGTGGGCAGCGGCCACGTGACCGCGGCGACCGGATGGATCTCCATGCAGCAGGGTTCGTCGGCCGACGGGGACCTGTGGTCGGGCGGGTACGACTCCGCGGGCACCGCCATCACCGTGGCGAACCGCGGGACCGTCGGGGGACGGGTCAAGGCGTCCTCGAGCACCCCGGGCTGCGCGGACGACACGCTCCACTCCCGGTACTCGGTGGCCAACGACGGGACCGTCGCCGGCTCGGTGACGGCATGGGGCTCGATCACCGGCAGCGGATCGAGCGGGACGCGCTCGGCCCAGACCTGCACGACCGCCGCCGCCTCCGAGCGGATGCCGGTCTTCAGCTGGAACGCCGCGAACTACCCGGCCTCCTCGCTGCACACCTACACGTTCCCGGGCGACTACGCGCAGTTCAACGCGTACCTCGATGCGAACCGCAACGGCCTGCAGGGGACCTTCTACATCGAGGGCGGATCGGCGGCCACGCCGATCGACCTCACCGGGGTCTCGATCGTCGGCGACACGACCATCGTCGCCACCGACGCCCCCATCGAGGCCTCGGGCGGTGTCGGCGCCGCGAACACCTCGGACAAGGTCCTCGTGCTCGTGTCGTACTACTCGGCGCCGGCGGCGAGCTGCACGACGACGGGCGGCAACCCGGGCGACTGCGCCATCGGGTTCAAGAACGACTTCGACATGTCGGCGACGAACCTCGCCGGGGGCGACAACACCGCGGTCCTCCTGTTCGCCCCGAACGGGCCGATCGCGTTCAAGAACAGCGCGCAGTTCAACGGCGCGGTCTACGGCAACAACATCCAGATCAAGAACAACATGAACGTCGCCTACGACCCTCGCATCGACCAGATCGTCGGCTTCGGTGACGTGACCCTCGACATCAACGCCTGGATGGAGTGCGCGCCGGGCGCCGTCACCACGCCGGGGTGCTGACGACCGGTCCGGCCGTCGCCGGGGTGCGGGTACCATCCGGCCCACCCCCGGAACAGGACGGAGCCCCGATGCCGACCGTGACCATCACCGCCGACAACTTCGAGGAGACGGTCACCGGCAACGACATCGTGGTCCTCGACTTCTGGGCCGAGTGGTGCGGACCCTGCCGCATGTTCGCCCCGGTGTTCGAGGCGGCGTCCGAGCGGTACCCGGAGATCGTGTTCGGCAAGGTCGACACCGAGGCCGAGCAGGCGTTGGCCGCCGCGTTCAACATCATGTCGATCCCGACGCTCATGGTGTTCCGCGAGCAGGTCCAGCTCTACGGCGAACCGGGAGCGCTGCCCGAGCAGATGCTCGAGCAGCTCATCACCCGGGTCCTCGAGATCGACATGGCCGACGTGCACGCCTCCCTCGCGGCGCAGGCCGCCGAGGGCCCCGACGAGGGCCGCTGATCGGCGCCGGGCGTCAGTTCGGGGTGACGCGGAACGCGCCCCGCATGAACGGGTGCACTCGGCAGAAGTAGGAGTAGTCGCCCGGGGCGAGGTCCGTCGGCGTCGTCCACGTGCGCCGACCCGCGGTGGGCGGGCCGTAGTTGCCGAGCTGCCCCGAATCGAGCTGGACCGACGCGTCGGAGAGCGGGTACGCGATCCCGGTCGAACCGTTGCACGGCAGCGCGCAGGTCGTGATCGTGTGCCAGATGCCGTCCCCGTAACTCGGCGCGTCGAGGTTCCGGAACCGCAGCCCGGTCCCCGCCGCCACCGTCGGGATCTGGGTGGCGAAATCGAGGTCACCCGGCTCGTACTCGAAGTTCGTGATGTCGATCGTCGGGATGGACGACACGATGGGAGCCCCCACGCCGGGGAGCGCGGACGCGTCGGAGAAGCCCGGGTCGTACCCGCCGCCGTGGTTGTCGTTCTCGGCCAGGTGGCCGTGGGTGGTCACCCCGGGGACGTCGACCGGGATGCGACCGAACGCACTCCGCCCACCGCGGTAGGGCGCGAACCAGGTGACCATGATGCCCATGTCCTCGTAGGTGGACCACCGCGAGGTGTCGTAGGTCGCCGTCGTGGACAGCACGTCCCCGACACGCACCCCGACCTTCCACGTCGGCGGGGTCACGGTCATCGCGACGTCCCACGAGACCGGACCGGCGGGCTCGAAGTACTGGGCCTCGGACCGGAACAGGTGTGCGTTCCGGACCACCCCCGAGCGCATCGTGCGCCGGAGCGAGAGATCGGTGTGGAGCCCCCCCGGGTGGAGGTGGCCGCCGGTCTGGATGAGGGCACCGCGGACCGGGATCGTGTACTCGTTCTTCGGGGCGCCGCCACCGTAGGGGTCGGTCGCGTCGGTCGGGTACGTGTAGACGCCCGCTGCCCCGCTGCCGGCGGCGACGTCGAAGACCGGGTACGACGATCCGTTCTGGACGTCCATCCAGAGCGGGAACGCCTCCTTGATGCGGGTCCCCGCCGTGGAGGCCGGGACGAACGTGAGGTCCCACGTCAGGCGGACGTCATGGGACTGATCGTCGAGCACGTGCAGCATGTGGTTGAGCGCCCACGTGTCGTTCGGGTCGTACCGGTACCCGTACGGCGCCGGCAGGCTCATCGCCGTCTTCTCCTCACCGGTGGCGAAGAAGCGCTCGGGGAAGCCCGGTGCGGTCCAGTCGAGCCGCGAGACGTTGAGCCAGACCGCATGGTGGAGGTGGATGGTCTCGACCGGCGGGACCGTGCCGTCGGTGTAGATGAGGTTCGGCGTGATCCCCGTGATCCACCCCGGGACCGCCGGCCGCATCGCCACGCCGCCGATCGCGACCGGCAGGAGGTCGGTGTGGATGGTGTTCTGGCCCGGCGTGAGGTGGAACACCGGCGACTCGTAGTGGAGGTTCTGCACCGTGTACGGCAGCACCGCCCGACGCGGGGCCGCCGACGCGACCGAGGCGGCGACCGGCACGAGCAGCGAGGCTCCGAGCGCGGCGAGGGAGAGGGCGGCGAGACGGCGCATCGGGCGAGCGTAGGACGCAACGTCCGCGCCGGTCCACCATCGGGCCGAACGCTCCCGAACGACGTTCAGGAGGTCATGCCCCCGAGCCCCACGAGGCCGCGGGCCAACTCGATCTCGCCCATGTGGCGCAGGCCGTGCTGGTACAGCCAGCACTCGAGTCCGTCGAGGACGGTGATGCCGTCGTCGCCGGCCACGCGGGCGCTGTAGGTGCTCGCGACCTGGGGCGGGAACGGACGGGGGATGAGGACATTGGTGAAGATCGCCGGGTCGACCTCGGCCAGCCAGGCCTCGGTCCGATCGAAGACGGTCCGCTGGTACTCACAGAACGCCTCGTAGTCCCCGATCCGCTGGTGGATCATCTCGTCGACCGTCCGGTGCTTGCCGTGGTCGTTCACGGTCATCCGGACCCGGTCCTGCCACTCGTCGTTCCAGATCGGCGCCATGCCGGAGATGAGCATGAAGGACGCGTCCTCCATGTTCGTGTAGTGGAACAGGGAGAACGCGATCGGCAGCACGCCCTCGCGCTCGAAGTGGTTCACGTGCTCGAGCGTCATCGACCCGGTGGCCTGGTGGTAGAGCCCGTGCATCGTGCGCATCCGGCGTTGCAGCGAGTCGAGCACGAGATCGGTCATGGGTTCAATCCTCCGGTGCGAGCGGCGGGCCGTGCGACGGCACCCCGGGACGGGGCGTCGTGCCCGATGCTACGTTCCGACAGTCGCAGTGCCAATAGTCGTCGCCGCCGCACCCCGGGGAGGGGCCATGGACTTCTCGATCGCGTTCGCCAACGTGGGACCGCTCGCCACGGCCGAGGGCGCGACCCGCTTCGCCCGCGCCGCCGAGGCGGCCGGCTTCGAGTCCCTGTGGACCGTCGAGCACGTCGTCGTCCCCGCGGGCTACGAATCCCAGTACCCCTACGACCGTTCCGGCCGGATGCCCGGGGCCGAGGACGCGCCCATCCCCGACCCGCTCATCTGGCTCGCGTTCGTGGCCGCCGCCACCACCACGATCCGCCTCGCCACCGGCATCGTGATCCTCCCGCAGCGCAACCCGGTCGTGTTCGCCAAGGAGGTCGCCACCCTCGACGTCATGTCGGGCGGACGGGTGGAACTCGGCATCGGCGTCGGCTGGCTCGCCGAGGAGTTCGACGCCATCGGGGTGCCGTTCCGCGAGCGCGGCGCCCGCACCGATGACCACATCGAGGCGATGCGCGCGCTCTGGACCCAGGACCGCGCCTCCTACGCGGGCCGCTTCACCACCTTCACCGACTGCATCCAGCGGCCCCAACCCGCGCAGGGATCGGTGCCCATCCACATCGGCGGTCACTCCGACGCCGCGGCGCGCCGGGCCGGACGACTCGGCGACGGCTTCTTCCCCGGCAAGGGCAGCAACGAGGAGCTCACGCGGCTGTTCGGCGTGATGCGCGAGGCCGCCGCGGAGGCCGGCCGCGACGCGGACCGCATCCAACTCACCGCCGGCAGCCCGGACGTGTTCGGACCCGACCCCATCGGCGCGGTGCACGCGCTCGCCGACATCGGGATCACGCGTTGCGTGATCCCATCGGTGCTCCACATGCAGGACCCGGAGACGACCCTCGCCCGGTTCGGCGAGGACGTCATCGCACGCGTCTGACCGGCCCGCTCGCGAGTGTTGACACTCCGACTGCCACATTCTTAGGATCGCCGGACCCGCGCGAGTCGGCGTCGGGCGCGCGTCGAGGGGGACACCATGCAGCAGTACGGGCAGTACGCGGGGAAGATCGGCCGGTACCTCGCCGACTCCGAGCCCTGGTGGCCGACCCCCGCCCATCCGGGTGAGGACGCGCCGAACGTCGTCATCATCCTGTTCGACGACCTCGGCTTCTCCCACTTCGGCTGCTTCGGTTCCACGATCGAGACGCCGAACATCGACGCGCTCGCGGCCCGCGGCCTTCGGTACACGAACTTCCACGTGACCCCGGTGTGCTCCCCGACCCGTGCGGCCCTGCTCACCGGTCGCAACCACCACAGCGTCGGGATGCGGTCCATCTCGAACTTCATCACCGGCTTCCCCCACATGACCGGCCACATCTCGAACCATGCGGCGACGGTGGCCGAGGTGCTGCGGGAGGAGGGGTACACGACCTTCGCCCTCGGCAAGTGGCACCTCACGCCGATGGAGCGCGCCTCGGCGGCGGGCCCGTACGACCAGTGGCCGCTGCAACGCGGCTTCGATCGCTACTACGGCTTCCTCGACGGCGAGACCGACCAGTTCCACCCCGAACTCACCTACGACAACCACATGATCGAGCCGCCGCGCACGGTCGAGGAGGGGTACCACCTCTCCGAGGACCTCGTGGACAAGGCGATCGAGTTCGTCCACGACTCGAAGTCGATCCGGCCCGACCGGCCGTTCTTCACCTACCTCGCGTTCGGCGCCACCCACGCCCCGCACCAGTCGCCCCCCGAGTACCTGACCAAGTACCGCGGCCGCTTCGACGAGGGCTGGGACGTCATCCGCGAGCGCTGGTTCGCGAACCAGCAGGCGATGGGCCTGCTGCCCGAGGGCACCCAACTCGCGCCCCGCAACCCGGGCGTCGAGCCCTGGGACGACCTCCCGGACAACCAGCAGCGCCTCGCCATCCGCCTGCAGGAGGCCTACGCCGCGTTCCTCGACCACACCGACGCGCAGATCGGTCGGTTCATGGACGCGCTCGAGGCGCTCGGTGAACTCGACAATACGCTCGTCATCCTGCTCTCGGACAACGGGGCGAGCCAGGAGGGCGGGCCGTTCGGCGTCATGCACGAGATGAAGTTCTTCAACTTCCTCATCGAGACGCCGGACGAGGCGATCCATCGCATCGACGACATCGGCGGCCCGCACAGCCACGCCAACTACCCGTGGGGATGGGCCCAGGCCGGCAACGCGCCGTTCAAGTACTACAAGCAGAACACCCACGAGGGTGGCGTGCACGTGCCGCTCATCATGCACTGGCCGGCACGCATCAGCGACAGCGGGGGCCTGCGGGACCAGTTCCACCACGTGAACGACGTCGTGCCGACGATCTACGAACTCCTCGACGTCACGCCGCCCGACACCTTCCGGGGCCTCGACCAGATGCCGGTGACCGGCACCTCGATGGCCTACACCCTCGACGACGCAACGGCTGAGAGCCACAAGACCGTGCAGTACTTCGAGATGCACGGCCACCGCGGCATCTACCACGAGGGCTGGAAGGCGGTCACGAAGCACGACCCGGGGACCCCGTTCGACGAGGACCGCTGGGAGCTGTACCACGTCGCCGAGGACCGCTCGGAGTGCGACGACCTCGCCGCCGAGATGCCCGAGAAGCTCGCCGAGATGATCGAGATCTGGTGGCGCGAGGCCGAGGAGCACGGGGTGCTGCCGCTCGACGACCGCGGGATCGAACTGTTCGGCGCGCGGTTCCGCGAGCGCTCGGCGCACCCGGTCGACCGGGTGTACCGCTACCGTCCGCCGATGGCGCCGATGCCCGCGCAGGCGAGCGCGCCCGTCGGCGGACGGTCCTGGGACCTCGAGGCCTCCATCACGCGAGCGGCCGGACAGGGCGGCGTTCTGTACGCGAGCGGGACCGAGAACTCCGGGTTCAGCGTGTTCGTGCAACGGGACCGACTGGTCTTCGACTACAACTGCTTCGGCGATCACCACGTGGTCGAGTCCTCCGTCCCCGTGCCGGTCGGAACGAGCACCGTGGGCGTGCGCTTCCGCCGCATCAAGCGTGACGGCATCGCGACCGTGGTCGTCGACGGAGCCGAGTGCGGAACGGTCGAGATCCCGTTCGTCATGAACGTCATCTCGAGCATCGGGCCGAGCGTCGGGTACGACCACGGCTCCCCCGTGAGCGAGCACTACGAGGACGAGTTCGCCTTCGAGGGCGGGCTCGACCTCGTCGAGATCCGCATCGCGCATGGCCGGGACCACGAGGGCCTCGCCGAGTCCGAGGCGCTCGAGGCCTGGGCCCGCCAGTGATCCGGTGACCACCGGCCTCGTCGTCGGCCCCGACGGTCTGGCGCGCTGCGCCTGGGGGGCGGGCGCCGACGGGAGTGCGAGTGCATCGCTCTACCGCACGTACCACGATGAGGAGTGGGGCCGGGCCGTCACCGACGACCGCGGCCTCTTCGAGCGGCTGAGCCTCGAGGGGTTCCAGTCCGGGCTCGCCTGGATCACCATCCTGCGCAAGCGACCGGCGTTCCGTGCGGCGTTCGCCGATTTCGACTGGGAGATCGTCGCGACCTTCGACGAGCGCGACGTGGCACGCCTGCTCGACGATCCCGGCATCGTGCGCCACCGCGGCAAGATCGAGGCGACGATCGCGAACGCGCGGGCGATGCCCGTCGTCATCGAACGTCACGGTTCGCTGAGCGCGCTCGTGTGGTCCTGCGCCCCGAGGCGCCATCGGGCCCCCCGCCGCACGGGCGACCTCGTGGCCCGGACCCCGGAGTCGGTCGCCCTCGCGAAGGCACTGAAGGCCTGTGGGTTCCGCTTCATCGGCCCGACGACGGCGTACGCCGCGATGCAGGCCGTGGGCGTCGTGAACGACCACCTCGTCGGCTGCCACGCGGGCGGCAGGTGACGGATACCCGACGTGAACGGGGCCCCGGCACTCGGCCGGGGCCCCGTTCACGTTCCGGATCGGAGGTGGATCAGGCGAGCTCGCCGCAGATCGTGTCGACCATGAGCCGCGTGACCACGTACGGGTCGCAGTTGGCGTTCGGACGACGGTCCTCGAGGTAGCCCTTGCGGTCGATCTCGCACTGCCACGGGATGCGGATGGACGCACCGCGGTCGGAGACGCCATAGGAGAACTGGTCGTACCGCTGCGTCTCGTGCGCACCGGTGAGCCGGCTCTCGATGTCGTGGCCGTAGTGGGCGATGTGCAGGTCGGCCTTCTTCCCGAGGGCCTCGCACCCGGCGATGATCTTGTCCCAGCCGCCGTCCTCGCGCATGGCCTTGGTGGAGAAGTTGGTGTGCGCACCGGCGCCGTTCCAGTCGCCCTTCACCGGCTTGGCGTCCAGGGTCACCATCACGTCGAACTCCTCGGCGATGCGGTAGAGCAGCCAGCGCGACACCCAGATCTGGTCGGAGGCGTCCAGCGGGCCCAACGGCCCGATCTGGTACTCCCACTGGCCGACCATCACCTCGGCGTTGATGCCGGAGATCTCGAGGCCGGCCTCGAGGCAGGCCTCGGTGTGGGCCTCGACCACGTCACGGCCGAAGATCTCGTCAGCGCCCACGCCGCAGTAGTACCCGCCCTGGGGCGCCGGGAACCCGGTCTCCGGGAAGCCGTAGGGCCGGCCACCCTTGAAGAAGGTGTACTCCTGCTCGATGCCGAACATCGGCTCCTGGGCCGCGAACTTCTCAGCGACCTCGCGCAGGGCGGCGCGGGTGTTCGTCGGGTGCGGGGTGTCGTTCACGAGGAACACCTCACACATCACGAGCACGTTGTCCCCGCCGCGGATCGGGTCCGGGCACATGAACACGGGCTTGAGCACGCAGTCCGACTTGTCGCCCGTGGCCTGGTTGGTCGACGAGCCGTCGAAGCCCCAGATCGGGAGGTCGGCGACAGAGGCCGGGGCGTCCTTGTGGATGATCTTCGTCTTGGAACGGATCTTGGCCGTCGGCTCCGTGCCGTCGATCCAGATGTACTCCGCCTGGTAGGCCACTGTCTCTCCTTCACCTGCGTCTGGGTGGGTCGAGCGCCGAATCTACGCAGCCCCACCGAACCGGGCCCATCCGGCCCCGGAGCCCGGGAACCTCCCGGAACGACCGTGAGCGTGCCCGCCCGGGTTTTCCCGGCCGTTGCCCGATTGTGAACGGTGTGTGAACGGGGGTCCGGGGGCCCTCCGAGGGGACGGTGCGGCCGTCAGCGGGGCAGGCCGAGGACCCGGTCCCCGAGGATGTTGCGCATGACGTTCGAGGTGCCGCCCATGATCGTGTAGCCGGGCGCGTAGCACAGGCCCCGGGTGACGTCGTCCCACAGGAGGGCGTCGGGCCCGAGCACGTGGGCGACGAAGTCGGCGACCCGGGCCTCGTGCTCGGTGCAGAAGCACTTCGTCGCCGCGCTGAAGCCGGCGGGGGCCTGCTTGAGCACCTCGCGGATCACGAGGATGCGGCCGATGCGGTACGAGATCTCGAGGTCTGCGATCCGCTGGCGCACGAGCCGGTCGTTCCGATCGGCGCGGGCGAGCGCGTACTCATACAGCGCCCGGTTCGACACGAGCCGGTCGATGCCGCCCCGCTCGTGCTCGAGCTGGACCATCGTCTGGCGGAACGCCCCGCCCTCCTCGCCGACGAGGTTGGCGACCGGCACCCGCACCTCGGTGAAGAACACCTCGCAGAAGTGACGGTTCGTCGTCATGTCGGTGATCGGCCGCACCTCGATGCCCGGCGTGTCCATCGGCACGATGATCTCCGAGATGCCGGCGTGCGGCGGTCCCTCGGTGCGAGTCCGGCAGATGAGGTAGCAGTAGTCGGCGACCTCGCCGAAGGACGTCCAGATCTTCTGACCGTTGATGACCCAGTCGTCACCCTCGCGCACCGCCGCGGTCTTGAGGCTCGCGAGGTCGCTGCCCGCGTTCGGCTCGCTCATGCCGATGCACCAGGTCGTCTCCCCCGAGAGGATCCTCGGGAGGAACTCGGCCTGCTGATCGGGCCGTCCGTAGGAGATGAGGGCGGGCCCCATCTGGCGATCCGCGAACCACATGGCGGCGATCGGAGCGCCGGCGGCGATGAGCTCCTCGCCCACGATGAGCCGATCGATCGCGGGCCGGCCGCCACCCCCGAACTCGGTCGGCCAGGTCATGCCGATCCACCCCTCGGCCGCCATCTCGCGGGCGAACTCCTTGGAGAAGCCGTTGATCCAGGCGTCGTTGTGCCGGCCGTACCGGGCCACGGCGTCGGCGGCCACGGTGCGGGCCCGATCGCGCAGCGCGACCTGCTCGGGGGTCCAGGCGAAATCCACGACCCGGATGGTACGAGCGGACACCGCACGGGCACGAGCCGACAGGCCCGTACCATCACCGCATGCACCACGCCACCCTGCTGCACGAGCACTGCCCGGCCTGCACTCCCCCCGCGTGGGTGGGACGCCTCGTCGATCACCGACCGGTCGCACCCGGACCGCGGATCCCGGTGGCACGCGCACCGTTCGTCGACCCCGGCACGGCCGACCTCCTCGTCCTCGGTCGCGTGGTCACCATGGATCCGAACCGTCCGGAGGCCGAGGCGATCGCGATCGCGGGCGGGCGCATCGTGGCCGTCGGGACCCGGGGCGAGGTCGAGGACCGTCGGGGTCCGGACACCGAGGTGCTCGAGCTCAGCGAGACCGTCTGCTACCCGGGATTCATCGAACCGCACGCGCACCTGTGGATCTCGGCCGTGATCGACCACTGGGTCGACGCGTCCCCGATCGCGCACGGCACCTTCGACGAGATCTGCACCGTGCTGCGGGCCGCGGCGGCCGATCTCCCGGAGGACGGGTGGCTGCTGGCCAAGCGCTACGACCCGTCGCTGCTGCCCGGTGAGCCGGCCCTCAGCCGGGCCCTCCTCGATCGGATCGTCCCCGACCACCCGGCGATCGTGCTCAACGCGTCGATGCACTTCGTGTACGCCAACTCGCGGGCCATCGCGGCCGCCGGGCTCGACGACTCGAGCACCGCACCGGCCGGCGGTACCTTCGGGCGCGACGCCTCGGGGCACCTCGACGGTGCGTTCGGGGAGATGCCGGCGATCGGGCGGATCCTCGCGCCCGTCCCGCTCGCCTCCCAGGACCAGCTGCAGGACAACGTGGTCGACGTGCTGCGCACCGCGGCACGACGCGGTGTCACCCGCTTCCACGAGGCGAGCACGGGTGCGCTGTTCGGGGCGGGTGAGCTCGACATCCTCCATGCACTCGCCGGGGCGGGTCGCCTGCCCACGCGGGTCTCGGCCGCGATCGTCGACAACGCCGCCCGTGCCTTCGCGGCGACGCCCCTCACTCCGTTCGCGGGCGACGACATGGCTCGGGTCACCTCGTGGAAGATCGTGTCCGACGGGTCGAACCAGGGCCGGAGCGGGTTCCAGGCGCAGCCGTACCTCGGGACCGATGACTGCGGGCACCCGAACTACCCGTCCTCGTACCTGGTGGACACGATCCGGGCGCGCGCCGCCGCGGGCTGGCAGGTCATGGTCCACGCGAACGGGGACGGTGCGATCGAGCAGGTCGTGGACGCGTACGAGGAGGCGCTCGGCGGTTCGGCTCGGACCGACCTCCGGCACCGGATCGAGCACTGCTCGATCCCCACCGACGACCACCTGGCCCGCATGGCGGCGGCCGGGATCTCGCCCTCGTTCCTCATGAACCACGTGCACTACTGGGGCCGGGTACTTCGGGATCGGGTCCTCGGCCCGGCGCGGGCGGACCGCCTCGACCCGGTCGCGAGCGCACGGCGCCACGGCCTGCGACCGAGTTTCCACTCGGACTTCAACGTGACCGACATCGACCCGCTGCTCTCGGTGCAGACCGCCGTGACGCGCGTGATGCGCGACGGCGGCGAGGTGCTGAACCCCGACGAGTGCGACACCGTGGCCGACGCGCTGCGGGCGATCACGATCGACGCGGCCTGGCAGGTCCACGCCGACGACGTGACCGGGAGCATCGAGGTCGGCAAGTACGCCGACCTCGTGCTGCTCACCGCGGACCCGCAGGCGGTCGCCCCCGACGCCATCGCAGCGATCGACGTCGTGGCGACCTACGTGGCCGGCGCGCGCATCGACGCCTGAGCGCGCCACGATCGGTGGGCGCGCGGTGACCCGGGGTGAGGGTCGCGCCGCGACCCCGCTGCGGGCGGCACGAGACCCGACCGCGGGCCCCGTGGTGTGCGAGGATCGGCGCTCCGCACCGCATCCGAATCAGGAGTCCCCATGCGTCGCCCGTTCCTTGCCGCCGTCGGCCTCGTCGCCGTCGGTGCGCTCGCCCTCGGGGCCTGCTCGTCCTCGGATTCCTCGTCCCCCGCGACGACGACCACCGCGGCCGCATCGGAGACGATCCGCATCGGGCTCGAGGGTCCGCTCACCGGCGACCAGAAGGACACCGGCATCGGCATGCTGCGCGGCGCCCGCCTCGCGGCGCAGGAGATCAACGCCAAGGGCGGGATCGACGGCAAGCAGGTCGTCATCGTCCCGATCGACGACCAGGCCGACCCGGAGGTCGCCGAGGCCGCGGCCAAGAAGGCGATCAGGGCCGGACTCGACGCGGTCGTCGGGCCCTACAACTCGGGGGCGGGTCTCGTGACCCTGCCGCTGTACATCGAGGCGGGTCTGGTCCCGCTCCGCCTCACCTCGAGCGACCAGACCTCGGGCCTCGGCTTCACGCTCCAGCCGATGACCTCGCAGATCGCCCCCGTGGCCACGAAGGCGATCACGAACGACTTCAAGGCGAAGAAGGTCGCCATCATCTTCGACACCACGCAGGACTACACGACGGCGGCGAACACCGCGATGCAGACCCAGCTCCGGGCGGCCGGGGTGACCATCACGATCGACGAGGGCATCGAGCCCGGTGCGTCCTCGTACGCGAGCACGGTGACGAAGGTCGCAGCGACCGGACCGGACCTCGTGTACGTGATCACCTACTACCCGGAGGGCGGGCTCATCGCGAAGGCGATGTACGACGCGCAGGCGACGCCGAAGTGCTTCGCCGACTACGGCGCGTACGACCCCGGGTTCATCGATGCGGCCGGCGAGGCTGCGGCCAAGGCCTGCCCGGTCGTCGGCGTGCCGGCCCCGGACGACTTCCCCGACTCGGCCGACCTCATCGCGGCCTACCGGAAGGC
>JBJTOY010000102.1:0-7618 GCA_046074845.1 Actinomycetes bacterium
CCTCGGGCATCTCGTGGGTCTCGAAGTGACCCGCCGAGCGAGGGCCGTTCTGGCGCCAGACCTTCAGCGTGAGCTTCACGGAACTCGTGCTCCTCGTGACTACTTGTACGAACGGGTGGCGAAGTGGACGTTCTCGTACACGAGCGGCTCCCGGTGGAGGGTCGGCTCGTTGCCCTCGCCGTTCCACTCCCACGCACCGACGTACGCGTAGTCGTCGTCGTTGCGCTGCGCCTCGCCCTCCTCGGTCTGGTACTCGATCCGGAAGTGACCGCCGCAGGATTCCTCGCGGCGGCGGGCGTCGAGGACGAGTTCCTCGCCGAACTCGAGGAAGTCCGCCACGCGGCCGGCCTTCTCGAGCGACTGGTTGAAGGACGCGCCGTCACCGAGGACCCGCACGTCGCTCCAGAACTGCTCGCGCAGCGCCGGGATCTCGGAGAGCGCCTTGTCGAGGCTCTCGGCGCTGCGCTCCATCCCGCAGTTGTCCCACATGATCTTGCCGAGTTCCCGGTGGAACCAGTCGACCGAGTGGGTGCCCTTGATCGACAGCAACTGGTTCGTGCGGTCCCGCACCGCGGCCTCCGCGGCCTGGAAGAGCGGGTCGTCGGTCGGGATCGGGGTCTGGCCGAGCTGCGGGGCGAGGTAGTCCGAGATCGTCGCCGGCAGCACGAAGTACCCGTCGGCGAGTCCCTGCATGAGCGCGCTCGCACCGAGTCGGTTCGCACCGTGGTCCGAGAAGTTCGCCTCGCCGAGCACGTACAGCCCGGGGACGTTGCTCATGAGGTTGTAGTCCACCCAGAGCCCGCCCATCGTGTAGTGGACGGCGGGGTAGATGCGCATCGGCTGCTTGTACGGGTCCTCGCCGGTGATGCGCTCGTACATCTGGAAGAGGTTGCCGTAGCGCTCCTCGATGACGGGGGCGCCGAGGCGGTCGATCGCCTCCGAGAAGTCGAGGTACACGCCGTTCTTGATCGGGCCCACGCCGCGGCCGGAGTCGACGGCCCGCTTGGCGGCGCGCGAAGCGATGTCGCGCGGGGCGAGGTTGCCGAACGAGGGGTAGAGGCGCTCGAGGTAGTAGTCCCGCTCGTCCTCGGGGATCTGGTCGATCGGCCGCTGGTCGTCGAACTCCTTCGGCACCCAGATGCGCCCGTCGTTGCGCAGCGACTCCGACATGAGGGTCAACTTCGACTGGAACTCGTCCGAGGCCGGGATGCAGGTCGGGTGGATCTGCGTGTAGCAGGGGTTCGCCATGAGCGCCCCCCGCTTGTGGGCCCGCCACGCCGCGGTGACGTTGGAGGCCTTGGCGTTCGTCGAGAGGTAGAAGACGTTGCCGTAGCCGCCAGTGGCGAGCACCACCGCGTGACCCGAGAACGAACGGATCTCGCCGGTGATGAGGTCGCGGGCCACCAGCCCTCGGGCCACGCCGTCCTGCACGACGAGGTCGAGCATCTCGGTCCGGTGGTGGAGCTCGACGTTGCCGAGGTGCACCTGGCGGGCGAGGGCCTGGTACGCGCCGAGGAGCAGCTGCTGCCCGGTCTGGCCCCGGGCGTAGAAGGTGCGCGACACCTGCGCGCCGCCGAAGGAGCGGTTGTCCAGCAGGCCGCCGTACTCGCGTGCGAAGGGCACGCCCTGGGCGACGCACTGGTCGATGATGTTGACCGACACCTCGGCGAGGCGGTGGACGTTGGCCTCACGGGCGCGGAAGTCGCCGCCCTTGATGGTGTCGTAGAACAGGCGCTTCACCGAGTCGCCGTCGTTGCGGTAGTTCTTCGCCGCGTTGATGCCGCCCTGGGCCGCGATCGAGTGGGCGCGGCGGGGCGAGTCATGGAAGGTGAGCAGCTGCACGTGGTAGCCGAGCTCGCCGAGCGTGGCCGCCGCGGACGCACCGGCGAGGCCGGAGCCCACCACCACGACACGGAACTTGCGGCGGTTGGCGGGGTTCACCAACTTCACCGAGAACTTGTGGTTGTTCCACTTGTCCTCGATGGGGCCGGCGGGGATCTTCGAGTCGAGCGTGATGTTGCTCACTTCACCACTCCGGTCATGACGGCGAGCGGGATGCTGATGTTGCCGAGGGCGATGATCGCGGCCAGACCGATCGCGAACTTCCGGCGCGCCGCGTTCCACCGCGGGTTGTTCCACCCGAGGCTCTGGAACATCGACCAGGCGCCGTGGAACAGGTGGAAGGCGAGGGCGAGGTTGGCGAGGATGTAGAAGACGGCGACGAGTGGACGGTCGAACGAGGCCACGATGTTGTCGTAGACCTCACCGCTCACGAACGCATCGCCGGTCTTGCCGAACGTGAGGTCGAGCAGGTGGAAGATGATGAAGAGCAGGACGATGACCCCGGTCCAGCGCATGGTGCGGGCCGCGTAGTTGGCGGCGACGTAGTCACGTTTCGACTGGTACTTCACGGGCCGGGCCGCATGGTTCATGCGGGTGAGCGAGACCGCGGCCCAGATGTGGAGCACGACCGCGGTGAGCAGGCCGCCCCGCATCATCCAGAGGAACACGGTCTCCGGGAGCGCGGGCTCGCCGATGGTCCGCAGCCACTCCGCGTACTCGTTGATCGCGGGGATGCCGTCGTGGGCGGGCAGGAAGATCTTGAGGTTGCCGACCATGTGCCCGATGACGAACCCGATCAGCATGATGCCGGTGATCGCCATCACCCACTTCTTGCCGATGGCGGAGCGCCAGAACTGGATGAGGAACGGCGCGCCGGCCCTCTTGGGTGCTGCCTGCGGGGCGCCGTCGTAGCGCGGCGCCTGCTCGACCTTCGTCATGCCCCGTTGACTCCCTCGCCGTGTCCGGGTCCTGCGGGGCGAACCGTACCCGTGTGTCCGGTCCGGGAACGATCCGGACGGCCCGGGACGCGGGTTCAGCGTGCGCCGATGCCGAGCCAGGGCAGGAGCAGGTCGTAGCCGTGTTCGATCCGGTGCCCGGCGTGCTCGAGGACGACCTCGGCCCGGTCGGCGCCGACGAGTGGGCCGACCCGTCCGACGTAGGTGAGCCCGTGGGGTGTCACGTCGCCCTCGAAGACCTGCTCCCGGTCGTCGATCCGTACCGTGATCCGGGCCCCGGAGAGCCGTTCGGCGGTCTCGTTCACGACGTGGACCAGACCCGCTCGGGGCTCGATCATCGGGAGCAGGCTGCGGCAGGAGTCGCGCAGCGCGCCGTAGGCGAGCTTGGGCACCCGGGCGTGGTCGAGCACCGACCACGAGATCGCCGGGTTCGGATCGGCGAAGGAGAATTGGCAGAACCCGCCGGTCGGATCGAGGCGGAGGCGTCGGAGGTCCTCGACCTGCAGGGTGATGAGAGCGGCCTGGTACGCCTGGGTCGCGTCCCGCCACTCCTCGAAGGTCATGAACGCGTTCATCGGCACGTGGCGGTCGAGGATCGTGCGCTGGAGCGAATGGTGCGCCGCGAGGTCCTCCCAGTCGAGGTCGGGCCAGCGCTCGGGGTGCAGGAACCCGCTCGTGTTCGGGACGGACTGCGCGCCGAACTCACTGACGAACCGGCCGAGGCGCGGTGCGGCCCGCAGCGCCGGGGCGAGTCCGTCGATCGCGCCGTGGTACCACCCGAAGTACCAGTGCGAGTCGGTACCAGTGGTCGTCACGCCGGGCATCACCCCCGAGTGGGGGTTGACCGGACGGGACGGATCGGCGCGACGGAGCGCGCGGGCCACCGATCGGTCGAGCACGTCCTTGTTCCAGGTGGGCAGGACCATCGCCGCACCGAGTCGAGCGAGGGTGGCGGGGGTCGGCTCGGCCGCGGTGTCGGTGACCACGGCGAGCGGTTCGTTGTGGGCGCACCAGAGGACGATCGAGGGGTGGTGGCCGAGGAGGTCGACCATGTCGCGGGCCTGACGCAGCGCGCTGCGGCGCACCGAACGTGCGTACCCCCACTGCAGCGGCATGTCCTGCCACACCAACATCCCGGCCGCGTCGGCCGCGTCGTACAGCTCGGGGCGGGCGACGTGCGCGTGGATCCGGACGAGGTCGAGGTTCGCGTCGCGGGCGAGCGCGATGTCGCCGGCGATGTCCTCGGGTGTCGCCGTGGCCGGCAACGCCCGGGTCGGGGCGAGATTCGTGCCCATCACGAACAGGTCCTCGCCGTTGATCGTCCACCGCCAGTCGCGGACCCTCACCTCCCGGAACGCGGTGCGTCGCGTGCGCTCGTCGCTCACCTCTCCGGCGACCTCGACGGTGAGCACGAGATCGCACTGCGCCGGGTCGCCGAGGCGCCAGGGCCACCAGCGCGGCGGCGCATCGACGTCGACGGCCCAGGCCAGGTGGTTCTCTCCGTCGGCGACACCGAGCTCACGCTCAGCCAGGGTGAGCAGCGCGCCGTCGGGTCCCGTGATGGCGGCGTGGAGGACGACCGGGGTCCGGCCGTCCGTGGTGCGCGCGTCGAGGGTCAGATCGAGGAGCAGCCGCCCGCGACCGGGCCCCGCCTCGGTGCAGATCGTTCGGAGGCGGGCGATGCGGACCGGGCCGGTGTCCTGCACGCGCACCGGTCGCCAGATGCCGCCGGGTGCGAGCCCGGGGTCCATCGCATCCCAGTGGGCGAACACCCCGCTCACGGATCGCTTCGCCGTCCGATCGGGCTCGCCCGGGCAGGCGACCTCGATCGCCAGCACGTGTTCCCGCCGGGTCGGGTCCTCCCGGCCGATCTCGAACGTGTGCGGGGTGAAGTAGCCCTCGGTGGGCCCGAGGTAGGCGCCGTCGAGCCACACGTCGGCGAGGGTGAACACGCCGTCGAGGGTGAGGAACCGCCGGCGGCCCGGCGTGATCGGGTCGGTGTCGAAGGCGCGCCGGTGCAGTACCGGGCCGTCGACGTCGCGCAGGGCCGCGTGCGCCCGCCAGTGCCCGGGCACCGTGACCTCGTTCCAGTCGTCATCGTCGAAGGCGGGTCCGGCGAACTCGCGCGCCAGGTCGCCGTCGGACGCCGCGGCGCGCCACGTGCCGTCGAGCACGAGGTCGGGTGTCCGGATCGCGCGGGTGCGGGCGGAGGTCACGAGCCGAGGGTAGGCGCGCGCCCGGTGACCACGGAGGGGTGCGCTGGTACGGTGCCGATCCGACCCCGGTCGGCGCCCGTCCGACCACGCGTGAGGAGCCGTCCCGCCCATGACCCGTCCCACCACCCTCGGGGAACTGCGTGCCAGCGGCTGGGTCTCCCGGCCGGTCAAGGACGAGGTCCGCGCGAACGCCATCGCTCGCATCTCGGCGGGCAAGCCGCTCGTCGACGGCGTGCTCGGGTACGAGGACACCGTGCTGCCCCAGCTCGAGAACGCGCTGCTCGCCGGGCACGACGTGATCCTGCTCGGGGAGCGCGGCCAGGCCAAGACCCGCATCATCCGCTCCCTCACCGAACTGCTCGACGAGTGGATGCCGATCGTCGCGGGGAGCGAGATCAACGACGACCCGTACCACCCGGTGAGCGCGCACGCCCGGGCCCTGGCCGAGGAACTCGGCGACGACATGCCGATCGACTGGGTGCACCGCAGCCGGCGGTTCGGCGAGAAGCTCGCCACCCCGGACACCTCGATCGCGGATCTCATCGGCGAGGTCGACCCGATCAAGGTCGCCGAGGGCCGGTACCTCTCGGACGAGTTGACGATCCACTACGGGATGGTGCCCCGCACGAACCGCGGCATCTTCGCCATCAACGAGCTCCCGGACCTCGCCGAGCGGATCCAGGTGGGTCTGCTCAACGTGCTCGAGGAGCGGGACGTCCAGATCCGCGGCTACAAGATCCGGCTCCCGCTCGACGTCATGCTCGTCGCTTCGGCGAACCCCGAGGACTACACGAACCGCGGCCGGATCATCACGCCGCTCAAGGACCGGTTCGGCGCGCAGATCCGCACGCACTACCCGCTCGAGGTCGAACTCGAGATGGAGGTGATCCTCCAGGAGGCGCAGCCGATCTCCGCGTCCGGGGTCACGGTGACGGTCCCGTCGTACATGACCGAGATCGTGGCCGAGGTGAGCCAGCAGGCCCGCCGTTCGCCGCACGTGAACCAGCGCTCCGGCGTCTCGGTGCGCCTGTCGGTCGCGAACCACGAGACGCTCGTGGCGAACGCACTGCGTCGCGCCCTGCGCACCGGCGAGACCGAGGCCGTGCCGCGGGTGTCCGATCTCGACGCCCTCGTGTCGAGCACGAGCGGCAAGATCGAGATCGAGATGCTCGACGACGGTCGCGAAGAGCAGGTGCTCGAGCGGGTCATCAAGGCCGCGATCCTCGAGGTGTTCCGTGCCCGGGTGCAGCCGGAGCGCCTCACCGCGCTCGTCCAAGCATTCGACGACGGTCGGATCGTGCACACCGGGGATGAACTGCCCTCCGCCGACTACGCGACGCTGGTCGCGGACCTCCCCGGCGTGCGGGAGACGCTCGCCGACCTCGGCGGTGACGAGACCCCGGCGAACGTCGCCGCGGCGGTCGAGTTCCTGCTCGAGGGGTTGCACCTCTCCAAGCGGCTCAACAAGGACGCGGTCGACGGCCGCGCGACCTACCGCAGCCGCGCCGGCAACCGCTGACCGCCGCGCCGCGGTCCTAGGGGACGAAGCGGCTGATCGAGCCGTTCCCCGACGCACTCACCCACACGCTCGCGCCGTCGAAGGCGGCTCCGAGCGGTGCCGAGCCGGCGTCGAGGGCCCACGTCGAGCGGACGGCGCCGGCGCGTGGATCGATGCGGACGACGAGGTCGCCGACCACCGCGGCCCAGATGTCGTCCCCGTCGAACGCGAGCGCCGTCGCGGTGTCGGGCAGGGCGACCGGTGCCCCGGGGGCTCGGGACGCGAGGTCGACGGGCACGATCGCGTCCGAGGCCCCGACCCACATCGCGTTCCCGTCCGATTGCAGGGCGCGCACCGGTCCGCCGGTCACCGCGATGTCGTCGACCGGGGTGCCGGTCGACGGGTCGACGACCCGCACCGCGCTCCCGCCGCCGACCCACAGGAACTTGCCGTCGAAGGCGATCGGACCCGGCGCGTCGGGCGCGGCGACGGTGCCGGTCACCGTGTTGGTCGCCGGGTCGATCCGGACGATGAGGTCGCGCTCGGTCACCGCCACCCACAGGGCGGTGCCGTCCGACGCGATGCCGCTCGGCGTGCCCTCGACGTCGATCGTGGTCACGACCGTGTTGGCGCTCGCATCGATGCGCGACACCGTGCCGTCGCCACGGTTGCCGACCCAGATCGCCGTGCCGTCGTAGGCGATCGGGCCGGGGTCGCTGCCGACCGTCACCGTCGCGATCGTCGCGTTCGTGTTCGGGTTGATCTTCGTCAGCGTCCCGGACCCCGAGTTGGCGATCCAGATCCGGTTCGAGGTGACCGCGATGCCGACCGGCGCCGCGCCCACCGCCACGGTGTTGACCCGGCACGAGGTGTCGTACCAGGAGAGCGTGGCCGCGCACTGCTCGCCGACGAGGCCCCGGCTCCCGGTCGCGCCGGTGGGCCCGGTCGCGCCGGTGGGTCCGACGCCGCCGGTCCCGCCCTCGGCCCGGTAGTACCCCACGACGTCGATGATGACGTCGACGCTCCCGGTCAGGTTGAACACCTTCACCGCGCCGGTCGTCGACAGTCCGACGGTGACCTGGTTCGGCGTGGGCGGGGCACCGGCG
>JBJTOY010000103.1:0-24557 GCA_046074845.1 Actinomycetes bacterium
AGGAATAGCGAAGGCCGACGTGGATATGCCGGCGCGTGTGTTCGCGCAGCCGCGCGTTGCGACGGATGAACGACGAGAGCGCGATCGAAGGATGGTCCATCAGGCGCTGGCCGACGCCGGGCAGGGCGGAGATCACGGGAATGCCGAGGTCGGCGAGCTGGCCAACCGGGCCGATACCCCTGGCGCCACAGGCTCGGGTGCACCGTGTCGGGGTTGACGCCTCCCCGCTCGATGAACTCGTAGCGGGTGAGGTCCCAGACGTGACCGAAGGGCGACTCGATGATCCCGGTCGGGTGGGTCGCGACCAGGCCGCGTGACGCCCGGTCGAAATCGGCCGGATCGAAGCCGAGGTCGACGGGTGCGTTCGCGGCGCGGGTCTGCGGGGTGGCGTCCTTCGGTGCGGTCATGGTCCGAGCATCGCACCTCGGCGCGTCGGCGCGCGCCCCGTGCGCCCGAGGGGATCGGCGCGACCGGCGCCTAGGGTGGGGCCATGTCCGGAACCCTCACCGCCCGGGGCCTCTCGTTGTCGGTGGGGGACACCGTGCTCCTCGATGCGGTCGACCTGCAGGCGGCGCCCGGATGGTGCGTCGGCCTCGTCGGCCCGAACGGCGTCGGGAAGTCGACCCTGCTGCGCGTGCTGGCCGGGGAGCAGGCGGTCGAGGCGGGATCCGTCACCTTCGCCCCGAAGGATGCGACGGTCGGCCACCTCCCGCAGGAGCCCGAGCGGCGGGCCGACGAGACCGTCATGGCGCACCTCGAGCGGCGGACCGGTGTGGGCGCGGCCGATCGGGAGCTCGAGGCGGCCACCCTCGTGCTCTCGAACGGGGAGCCCGGCGGTGAGGATCGGTACGCCGAGGCCCTCGAGCGGTGGCTGGCGCTCGGCGCCGCTGACCTCGAATCCCGGGTCGGTGGGGTCTGGGCCGACCTCGGCCTCCCGTTGCGGCTGCTGGACCAGCCGATGGCGTCCCTGTCGGGCGGGGAGGCAGCCCGGGTCGGGCTCGCCGCGCTCCTGCTCGCCCGGTTCGACGTGTTCCTGCTCGACGAGCCGACGAACGATCTCGATCTCGACGGGCTCGCCCGGCTCGAGGCCTGGGTCGGCGAGCAGGACGCCCCGGTGATCCTCGTGAGCCACGACCGGGCCTTCCTGCGTCGCACGGTCACCCACGTCGCCGAACTCGATCCGTTCTCGCACCGGCTCGCGATGTTCGCCGGCGGCTGGGAGTCCTACCTGACCGAGCGCGCCCTCGCCGCGCACCATGCACAGCAGCGGTACGAGGAGTACGCGGACCGACGCGACGCGCTCGCCGGGCGTGCGCAGCGCGAGCGCGAGTGGGCGACCCGGGGACGGTCGAGGGCGAAGCGCAAGCCATCGGACAACGACAAGTACGTGCGGGCCTTCAAGGTCGACCAGACCGAGCAGTTGGCGGGGAAGGCGGCGCGCACCGAGCGCGCCATCGACCGCCTCGAGGCCGTCGACAAGCCGCGTGAGGCCTGGGAGTTGCGCCTCACCTTCGGCGAGGCGTCGCGCGGCGGCGACGTCGTCGTGCGCCTCGCTGGTGCCGTCGCCTCGAACGGTGGGTTCACCCTCGGACCGATCGACCTCACCGTCGGGGTCGGGGAGCGGATCGCGATCGTCGGAGCGAACGGCTCCGGCAAGTCGACCCTCCTCGACGTGATCCTCGGTCGTCGAGCGCTCGACGTCGGTTCGCGGTGGATGGGCCCGGGCGTCGTGGTCGGCGAACTCGAGCAGCGCCGAGCGCAGCTCTCCTCGGACCGGACCCTCCTTGAGGAGTTCATGGACGCGACCGGCATGACGATCCCGGACGCCCGGACGCTGCTCGCCAAGTTCGGCATCGGCGCGGGCGAGGTGGGGCGGGTCACCGCGTCGCTGTCCCCCGGGGAGCGGACGCGCACCGTGCTGGCGCTGCTCATGGCCACCGGGACGAACTGCCTCGTGCTCGACGAACCGACGAACCACCTCGACCTCCCCGCGATCGAGCAGTTGGAGCGTGCGCTCGACGGTTTCCGCGGGTCGGTGCTGCTCGTCACCCACGACCGTGACCTGCTCGACGAGGTGCGTCTGACCCGGCGCATCGAGGTCCGCGCCGGGCGCATCGTCGCCGATGAACCCGTGTGATACCGCGCGCGCGACGTGCTTGACTCCACGTCATGCCGCTGACCACCACCGGTGCCGGGGTCGAGATCTGGTTCGAGCGAACCGGGTCGGGGCCGCGTCTGCTCGTCATCAACGGAACCGGCAGCGACCTGCGGACCAAGCCGAACATCCTCGACAGCCCTTGGGCCCGCGCCTTCGACCTGGTCTCCTACGACCACCGGGACCTCGGTCGCAGCACCCGGGTCGACGCTCAGCCGTCGATGGCGGACTACGCCCACGACGCGGCGGGCGTGCTCGAGGCCGTCGGGTGGGACCGGTGTGCCGTGATCGGCATCTCGTTCGGCGGGATGGTCGCCCAGGAACTCGCGATCCGTCACCCGGATCGGGTCGAGCGGCTCGCACTCCTGTGCACGTCGAGCGGGGGTGCCGGTGGCTCCTCGTACCCGCTCCACGAGCTCGAGGGCCTCGACGAGGATCGGCGGGCCCAGGTCCTGCTCGCGATCAACGACACCCGGTACGACGAGGCCTGGCAACACGCCCACCCGACCGAGGCCGCCGAGCTGGTGGACCTCGTCCGTGCCGCTCGCACGCCGATGAGCGCCAAGCAGCTCGAGGCCCGCCGACGTCACGATGCGTTCGACCGCCTCGGGCGCATCTCCGCACCGACGCTCGTGGCGGCCGGTCGCCACGACGGCATCGCACCGCTCGCCAACGCGGAGGCGCTCGTCGCCGCCATCCCGGGCGCGCGCCTCGAGGTGTTCGAGGGCGGGCACGCCTTCCTCATCCAGGACCGGGACGCGTTCCGGGCGGTCGCGGCGTTCGTCGGCGGGGATCCGGGCTCAGGCTGAGGCGGCGGCGCGGTTCCGCTGGGCGATGCGCCAGGCCCAGTAGATGAAGAGGAACTGGAACGGCAGGCGCGCGTAGGCGACGACCTGCTCGCTCGCCGGCCGGTCCCGCCAGTCCCACGCCATGTAGAGGTTGGCCGGGTACACGGCGACGAACAGGCCGATCGCTGCGAGGGCACCCACGCGACGGGTGCGGGGGACGAGCACCATCGGGCCGATCACGAGTTCCGCGACGCCGCTCGCATACGTCCAGAACCGCGCGTCCGGCGGGAGCGCGGGGGGCACGATCGCATCGAAGAACGACGGGTTCACGAAGTGCATCACCCCGGCGATCGTGATGAACGATCCGACGACGAGGGCGAGCGGGTCATGGCGCTTCGACATGGCGGCACCGTACCCGTCCCGAGGCTCACCAGGTGAGGCCGAGCACCGCCCGCATCGTCGCCTCGAACTCGGCGTCATCCATCGCCGCACGGGTGCTGAGGATCATCTCGGCGTCGGCGCCGACCGGAACCCGTCGCGGCGTGGCCGGATCCGCGAAGGCCCGTACGATCGCATCGGCGACGATCTCGGGACCGGGTCGCCCGCCGACGTTCAGCGTCGTGTCGGCGCCCTCCCACTCCTCGTAGAGCTGTTGGTACTCGACGGGGCGGGGGAGGTCGTCGGGCTGCTTCATGCCCGGGGCGATGAAGCCGGGCTCGATGGTCACGGTCCGGATGCCGAAGTGGGCGAGCTCGAAGTGCATCGCCTCCGACAGTGCTTCGAGCGCGTGTTTCGAGGCCGAGTAGGGCCCGCTCAGCGGACTCGCGACCCGCCCCTGCACGCTCGAGATGTTGACGATCACGCCGTGGCCCCGCTGCCGCCATCCCGGCGTGAGGTGCTGGACCATCCGGAGGGCGCCGAGGACGTTCGTCTCGAACATCTCCCGGATCCGGTCGATGGGGTAGGTCTCGATCGGCGCACTGCCGCCGAGGGCCGCATTGTTCACGAGGCCGTCCACGACGCCGGCGGCGGCGACCGCAGCGGCGACCGAGGCGTCGCTCGTGACGTCGAGCGGGAGCCGCTCGGCGACGTCGAGGTCCTCGAGCATCGAGACGTCACGAGCCGTCGCGACGACCTCGTGCCCGGCGGCGGCGAGGGCGGAGCAGGTGGCATGGCCGATGGCCCGGCCGGCGGCGGTGACGAGGATGCGCATCGGACGAGTGTAGGGGCGCAGCGCTCGGCGCACCGATGCGCCATGCCTCGGCGACGCCGTGGCAGGATCGAGAGATGACCACACGAACCCGACGTCCGTTCCGACTGCTCCTCGTGCTCTCGCTGGCACTCGTCTCGATGGGCCTCCTCGCCGCCTGCTCGTCCTCGGACGATGACGCGGCGGCGGTGAAGCCGGCGCCCGAACTCGCCGACCCGTCCCGCACCGGCGAGCGACTGATCACCGAGTGGCTCGATGCACTCCAGCGTGAGGATCTCGACGCGGTCGGTGCGATCCTGGCGCCGAACTTCCAGATCCAGCGCGCCGACGGCACCTCGGCGGACCGGGCCGCCTACCTCGAGAACCCGGCCAAGGTGACCGAGTACGCGCTCGGGCCCGAGATCGTCGGGTTGCAGGACGACGACACGTTGTCGGTGCGCTGGTCGGTGGAGATCGACGAGGTCATCGACGGCCAGCGGCTCTCCCGCGGCAATGCGGGGCGGCTCACCGGGTTCCACTGGAACGGCGAGCGCTGGCAGATCGTCACCTACGCGAACTTCAACCTGCCCGAGGCCGACTGACCCGCGTTCGGCCGCCTCACCAGACGTGGTGGCCGTCCTCCGGGTCGGCCGGGGGCCGCACGCCGAACCGCGCCCGCACCTCGGCCAGCGGCAGCGGCGCCAGTTCGAAGTGATCGACGAGGGAGAAGTCGGACGAGCACTCCGACCCGCGCTCGAGTTCCCGAGCGAGGAGGTCGGCAGCGTCCGGCGACGCGAGGGTGGCGCGTTCGGCGTGTGCGATCGAGGTCGGCACCCCGACGCCCGCCTCGTGGATCATGAGGGAACAGACGAGGGCCGAGAAGTTCACGTCGTTGCCGTCCATCCCGACCATGAACGCGCTGAGCGCGATCTCCGCCGCCGCGGTGGTGCCCATCCCGGCGATCACGTGCGTCATGTCGTGCGCGACGTAGAACTGGTCGATCCGTGCCCCCGCGCCGCCCGGCAGATCGAGGTGGTTCCGTTCGTAGAAGGTCAGGTAGGCGCGCCCGAGACTCCCGTCCGGCAGATCGGCGAACGCCGCGAGGCGAGCGGTGAGCGCGGGGTCGGTGGCGTCGGGGGCGAGCCCGGCCGCGGCGAGCGTCGGCTCGGCCCGGCGGGGCAGCGCGTCCGCGACGTAGCGGCGGTAGTCGGCCGCGGCGCGCTCCGCGCCCTCGTCGATGAGTGCGCGCAGGATCGCCCGGTCCGCGCTGGGCGTGCCGAGGACATCCGCGTAGCACTCGACCGCCCGGACCTGCGCGTCGGTCTGCGGGTGTCGGCAGGTCTCGAGCGCGACGTGGAGGTGGTGGAACCGTCGGCGGACGTCCGGATCCGTGATGCGGTCCTGGAGCTCCTCGGGTCCGAGCGGAGTCAGCTCGGCGAGGTCGGCCGGCGAGAGGCCGAGGTGGTGGCGCCCGAGCGCGTCGAGGACGGTGCGCTGCTCCGCGGTGGGCCCGCCGTCGACGTCGATGCCGCCGAGCAGGCCGCCGGCCAGGGCCAGCGCGGTGGTGCGTTCCGGGTGGGCGAGCACTGGACTCCGATCGATCGGTGGACCCGGGAGCGGATGTGGCGTGACGGAGCCGGTTCCGGGCGCATGCCCCGTCAGGGGAGCGGGCGGCCCTCGGCGTCGCAGGGGAGGGCAACGGTCGGGTGCGCCTCGGCGAACCGTGCGGCCGTGTCGCGGGCGACGTCGGAGATCACCGACGGCTGGACCCGCACGATGCCGGTGAACGGCTGTTCGAGCTGGTCCACGAGCACGAGCATGCCGCCGAGGAGGAACGCGAGCGCGAAGCCGAGCGCGAGCAGCACCCCGCGCTTCATGTCCGCGACCGCGAACGTCGCGACGACGAGGAGCGCGAAGAGGATCGATCCGATCATGACGACGACGGTGAGGAGCGGCAGGTTCTTGTTCGCCTCGTGGATGCGCAGGAGCCGGGCCTCGGTCTGGGCCCGGTTCAGCGAGACCACCTGGCCGACGACCGACCCGGGACCGTCGAGGATCGCCGGGATCTGCTCGTTGAACCGTTCGGCCCACGCATCGGTGACCGGCGAGGTACGGCCCTCGTCGAGGGCCGGCCAGTCGAGGTGCTCGACCGAACGGGCGTAGCAGACCGAGGTCGCCTGCAGATCCGTGCCGCTGCCGTCGGGAAGCAGCCCCGCGTTCTCGTAGAGCAACGCGACCGCCGAGGCTTCGGCGTTGGCGTTCTGGCTCGCGCGCTGGTACGAGCCGGTCGCCTGCGCGACGACGAAGGCGCTGAGGAAGATCGTCAGGGCGATGATCGGACCGACGATCGCCTCGGTCTTGATGCCCTGGAAGTCGTTGTGGAACAGCCGGCCGACCCGCGGGCGGAGCACGAAGACGCCGATCGCGACGACGACGAAACCAGCGATGAAGGCCCAGATCACGGTGCGGTCCTCAGGGAGACGGCGGGAGGTGGTGGGACCCTACGCAGGGCGCGCCGTCCGCAGCCATTCCGCGCACCGGGGCGCGACGGGCGGCGGAACATGGGTCCGATCTCAGCCCCGACCCGGGAGTTGGGCGAGGATCTCCGGCGGCACGAAGTTGTTCTCGGTCGTCGTGTCCGCCTCGACGAGATCGACCATCGCGGCCACGACCTCGGACGGGTCCATCTGTCCGGCGGTCACGAACTCGCCGATCATCCGGAAGACGTCGGTGGCCGGCGCGCTCACGGACTCGTCGCCGAACCACTCCCACATGGAGTCGGCCATCCGGTCGTTGAACCCCGTCTGGTACGGGCCGGGGTTCAGCAGGGTCACGTCGATGCCGAGGGCGACGAGCTCGGCCCGCATGGCCTTGCCCATCGCCTCGAGCGCATGCTTGGTCATCGCGTACGGGCCGAAGGTCGGGGCGACGGCGACCCCGGCGATCGAGGACACGATGATGATGCGCCCCCCGCCGCGCGCGGCCATGCCGGGGATGACGGCCTGGCTCACCGCGAGGGTGCCGAACACGTTCACCTCGAACACGCTGCGCACGAGGTCCAGCGGCACGTCGGCCATGGGCCCGGTCCGACCCATCCCGGCGTTGTTGATGAGGACGTCCACGGTCCAGTCGCGGACCCGGTCGACGTCGGCCGGGTCGGTGATGTCGACCCGCTCGACCCGGAGGTCGGGCGCCTCGGCCCGCAGTGCCGAGGCCTGCTCGTCGGTCTCGGTCGTCGCGATCACCTCGTGCCCGCGCCCGGCCAGGGCCAGCGATGCGCCCCGACCGAATCCCGAACCCGCTCCGGTGATCATCACGCGCTTGGCCATGTCGGTCGTGCTCCCGTCGTCGTCGGGCCGTCGATCGGCGCCGTGACGCCCGATCCTTCCAGCGCCGGGGCTGTGGCGTCGAACGTCGCAGCGGACCCGCGTCCGGGCCGGCGCGGCGTGGCAGGATCGGCGCGTCCCCCGCATGGCTGCCGGGCCGACGCACACGAGGTCCCCATGGATGCACTGCTCGACGAGGTCGCTGCGTACTACCGGCACTTCGCGGCGCGCGAGCTCCGGGGCTCGTCGCCCACCTACGAGCGCATCGCGGTCGCGATCGCACAGGACCCCGATGCGGTGGCGGTGATCGCCGGGTTCCCGGTCGTGAAGCGGCAGGTGAACCTCGTGCTCACGGCGCTGCGGGTCGATGGCGCGCCGGTCGAGGATCCGACCGGTGCCGCCCGCCACCTCGTCGACCGGGCCGAGGCCATCGGGGCACTCGTACGGGTCCGTTCGACCCAGACCAACGAGGCCCGGCGGATCGGGACGCTCCTGCCGGAGATCCTGCGTGAACCCGGACCCGTCGCGCTGATCGAGGTCGGGGCATCGGCGGGTCTCTGCCTGCATCCGGATCGATACGACGTCCGCTTCGACGACGGGTCGCGCTGCGGGGACCCGGCCTCTCCCGTACGGCTCGACGTCGCCCTGCTCGGCCCGGCACCCGTAGCGCGCCAACCCCTCGAGATCGGATGGCGTGCCGGTATCGACCTCAATCCCCTCGATCTTCGCGACGCCGAGGATGTGGCCTGGCTCGAGGCGCTCGTGTGGCCCGAGCACACCGAGCGCGCCGAGCGGCTCCACCGTGCGATCGGCATCGCCCGGGCCCACCCGGTCGAGATCGTGCGCGGTGATCTCGTCGAAGGGATCGAACCGCTGCTCGCGCGGGTGCCACCGGGCCTGCGGACCGTCGTGTTCCACACCGCGGTGCTCGCCTACCTGCCGACGGAACGACGTGAGGCCTTCGCCCGGATCATGGCCGCGCACCCCGAGGTCACCTGGCTCGCCAACGAGGGGGACGGCATCGTCCGCCACGAGGACGGTGCGCTCGAGGTCGGTCGGCCGAATCCCGACTCGCCGGCCTGGTCGGGCTCGCCAGCGCCGTTCGTGCTCGTCCGTGACGGACGGCCCGTCGCCCTCACCCAGGCGCACGGAGAGTGGATCGAGTACCTCTGAGCGCAGGTCGCGACTAGATCGCCCCGCGGTCCAGTCGGTCGAGCACCTCGGCGGCGCGGGCGCGGACCGCATCGAGGTCGCTCAACTTGCGGGCCGCCGCCACCTGCCGGGCCATGCGCGGATCCTTGACGAACCGGTCCGCGTGACGGGCGACGAAGTCCCAGTACAGGGTGGTGAACGGGCACGCGTCGTCACCGACGCGGGCCTTGCGGTCGAAGCGGCAGTCACCGCAGAAGTCGCCCATGCGATCGATGTAGGCACCGCCCGCGGCGTACGGCTTCGTGGCCATCACGCCGCCGTCCGCGTACTGGCTCATGCCGATGACGTTGGGGGCCATCACCCACTCGGCGCCGTCCACGAACCGCTCCCACATCCAATCCATGAGTGCCTGCGGCTCGACCCCTGCGATGAGCGTGAGGTTCCCCAGCACCATGAGCCGGGGGATGTGGTGGGTCCAGCCGTAGGTGTCGACGTCGGCGAGCACGTGGCCGAGGCAGGCCATCTCGGTGGGCGCGCCGGTGAACGCCGGGGGGAGGGGCCGGTGGGCTCCGAGCGCATTGCGGTCGAGGTAGGCCTCGCCCTCCACCCAGTAGGTGCACCACACGTACTCGCGCCAGCCGATGACCTGACGCAGGAGGCCCTCGGCGCTGGCGATGTCGACGCGTCCGGCGCGGTACGCGGCCTCGATCTCGTCGGCGACCTCGCGGGGGTGGAGCAGTCCGAGGTTGAGGGGCGGGCTCAGCAGGGTGTGCGCGAGGTGCCAGGAGCCCTTGGTCATCGCGTCCTCGTAGGGGCCGAACTGCGGCAGCACGACGTCGATGGCGTGGCGGAGGCGGGCCAGGGCGCCGACGCGGGAGGTGGGCCAGAAACCGACGGGCGTCGCACCCACGACGGTGTCGGGGAGGTCGGCGAGCACCTCGGCGTCGAGGTCGTCGAGGTCGTCCGCAAGCGGGTCCGCGAACTCGACCCCGCCCTTCGGCAACGGCTTGCGGTTCTCCTCATCGTAGTTCCAGCGACCGGTCGCGGGTTCGTCGCCGTCCATGAGGTACCCGAGCCGACGCCGCTGCCAGCGGTAGAAGGTCTCCATCGTCCGGCGCCTGCTGCCGGCGAAGAGTTCCTCGAAGTCGGCGACGTCGGTGAGGAACCGTTCGTCGGGGCTCGACTCGACCCCGAGCGCCGCGACGAGTCGTCGACCGCGGATGCTGGACGGAGCCATCGCCACCACCGAGTCGGGCGAGTGCTCGGTGCGGTGTGCCGCGAGACCGTCCGCGTAGGTCGCGGCGCGGCGGAGATCCACCTCGAACCCGGCCGCGCCGAGTTCGAGCGCGAACCGGCGCATGGCCGCGAGGATCAGGTGGGCGCGTTGGCGGTGCCACGGGCGGCGCGCGAGGTGCTCGGTGGACTCGACCAGCAGGACGCGATCGACGCCCGGACGCGCGAGGGCGAGCGGTCCGATGCTCCGGTTGAGTTGGTCGCCGAACACCCAGACGGTGCGGCCGGCTCCTGTGGCCATGCGGTCGCCTCCCGACACGTGGGCGCCACGCTACGGCGGATCGGCCACGATCCGTGTCGGAGCCCGTCACCGCCTCTACCGTTGGCGGTCGTCCGGTCCGGGCCGAGAACAGGAGTCGACGTGTCGATCGCCCTCACCATCATCGGCGGGATCCTCGCCGTCGCGTCCGTCGCCTCCGGGTTCGGCAAGCTCGCCCGGCACCCGATCCCGGTCGAGGTGCTCACCCGGGTCGGCGTGCCGGCTGGGCGGATCCCCGTGCTCGGGGTGCTCCAGATCCTCGGTGGGCTCGGGATCGTCGTGGGGGTCTGGATCCCGGTGCTCGGCCTGCTCGCAGCGTTGTGCCTCACCCTCTACTTCCTGGGCGCGATCTTCGCCCACCTGCGCATCAAGGACACGGCGAGCGGCACGGCCCCGGCGCTGGCCCTGTTCGCCCTCGCGCTCGTCACGACGGTGCTCGAGGCGACCCGCTGACCGATGGCCCCGGCGACCGGTGACCGCGCCGCGCACTTCCCGGCGATCGAACGCAAGCACGGCCGGCCCGTCGCGTTCTACCTCGCCGAACTCGCCGACCTCGGCGACGCGAAGTACCAGGACCAGATCGACCTGCTGCGCGAGCGACACGGTTTCAGTCAGGCTCACGCCAACGCGGTGGTGATGTACGCACGGGGCTCGATGAGTTCGCGGCGGGTCGACACGCCGGAGGCGTACTTCCGCGATCTGGGTGGCGATCGGGAGGTGACGATCCGTGCGATCTTCGATGCGATCACCTCGAAGTACCCCGAACTCGATCTCGTGATCGCGTGGAACCAGCCGATGCTCAAGCAGGGCAAGGACTACGTGTTCGGGGTGTCGGCCGCCAAGGGACACCTGCTGCTCGGGCCGTGGGGCGGCATCTCCGATGCCGTGAGGGCGCGACTCAAGGGACTCGAGGCCAACAAGAAGACGATCCGGGTGCCCGTCGACTGGAAGGTCGATGCCCCGCTGCTCCGGCTGATGGTGCGCGAACGCCTCGCGCAGTTGCGATGAAGGAGAACGCGTGATGGAACCCACGGTGCTGCCCCACGACCTCGTCCTGGACCGGATCGTCCCGACGGCCGTCGAGGATCTCTGGCGAGGCTGGACCGATCCGACCACGATCATGCGGTGGTTCACGCCGGCGCCGTGGCGGACCACCGAGGCCGAGATCGACGCGGTGCCCGGCGGCGTCTTCCGCACGGTGATGGAGGGTCCGGACGGCGAGCGCAACGAGGCCGCCGGGTGCGTGCTCGAAGCGATCCCTCACCACCGGTTCGTCTGGACGAGCGCGCTCGGACCCGGGTTCCTGCCGCTCGCCCCGCCGGCCGAGGGGTTCCACTTCACCGCCATCGTGGAGTTCGAGACGGTCGACAGGGGCACGCGCGTGCGTGCCATCGCCCGCCACGGCACCGCCGCGGAGGCGGCCGTGCACGCAGAGATGGGCTTCGAGCAGGGCTGGGGGGCGGCCCTCGATCAACTCGTCGCGCTGTTCGCCTGACGCAGGCGGAGGCGTGCGAACCACCGATCAGGCGGCGGGCCTCCGAGCGAGTTCGCGCTGTGACCGTCCGACCACACATGGTGACGATCAGCGGGTTGACGATGCAGATGAACGTGGTTCAATTACCACGTTCCGTGGTCAAACGGTACGCCGCATGTGCACCGGCTGCATACGAAGGGCATGACCGCATGACGAGGCAGGGCAGTCATCGACGCCGCGTGCGCGCTGGGGGTGCGAGCGCGGTCGCGTTCGCAATCGTCGTCGCGGTGTCGGCGGCGACCATCCTTCGGCCGGAGCCGGCAGGTGCAGTTCCACCGGTGTACTTCTCGGCGGTCACCGTGGCCGGAGGGTCCGGCTCCGGCTCGGCAGGGAGTCAGCTCGCCGATCCGGGCGCAGTTGCGGTCGACGCCTCCGGAAACGTGTACGTCGCCGACACGAACAATCACCGGGTCCAGCGCTGGGCTCCCGGCGCGAGCAGCGGGGTGACCGTCGCCGGTGGCAACGGCGCGGGCCCGGGTGCCAACCAGCTCGACGCGCCGCAGGCAGTCGCGGTGGACGGACCCGGGAACGTCTACGTGGCTGACACCGCGAACGACCGAGTCCAGCGCTGGGCGCCGGGCGCGAGTAGCGGCACGACGATCGCGGGCGGGAACGGCTGGGGTTCTGGCGCGAGCCAGTTGAGGACACCGTTCGGGCTCGCGGTCGACGGTTCCGGGAACGTGTTCATCGCGGACACCTGGAATCACCGGGTCCAGCGCTGGGCTCCCGGCGCGAGCGTGGGGGTGACCGTCGCCGGTGGTAACGGCGCAGGGTCGGGAACCGCCCAGTTGGCGGCACCGCATGGCGTGGCGCTTTCCGCAGCTGGCGACGTGATCGTGGCGGACACCTACAACCAGCGCATCACGCTCTGGGAACCGGGAGCGACGGCGGGGGAGACGGTGCTCGGCAATGTCCAGGGCTCGGGAGCGTCGCAGTTCGACTTCCCGCGTTCTGTGGCGACGACCCCGGACGGGTACATCATCGTTGCCGACACGGGTAATGCGCGCGTGCAGCGTACGGCCAGGTACTTCAGCAGTGCGTCGACGATCGCCGGAGGAGCCGGGGCCGGCCCGGCATCGACCCAACTCGACGGTCCAGCGGGTGTCGCCGTTGATGCAACGGGCGACGTCTACGTCGCCGACACGACGAACCACCGTGTGCAGCGGGTGGCGCTGCGCGTCCGCACGGTCGCCGGGAGCGGCTTCTCCGGCTCGACGGCCGATCGACTCAACGTTCCGAGCGGGATCGCAATCGATGGATCCGGGAACGTCTACGTGGCTGATACCGCGAATCACCGGATCCAGCGCTGGGCGCCGGGTGCGGGCTCCGGCGTCACGGTTGCGGGCGGCAACGGGGCCGGTCCCGACTCCGACCAGTTGAGCTCCCCTGAAGCGGTCGCCGTCGATGCCTTCGGGAATGTGTTCGTCGCCGACACGGGCAACGAGCGGGTCGTGCAGTGGGCGTACGGCGCAACGGTCGGGACCGTCTTCGTGGATCGCGCCGATGCGAGTGCGATCTGGGGGACCCACAGTCCCGCCGGGATCGCGATCGAGTCCGATGGGGATGTGCTCGTCGCCGAGCGGACGTGGAACCGCGTGAAGCGCTACGGCCCGGGCGACCCGGTGGACCTCAACGGTCACCGGAGGGGGACGATCGTGGCCGGCGCACCGTCCGGCGTTGACGTCTGGACGGGGGCACAGAGCGCGGCGGATCGCCTCGATGCACCCCGCGGCATCGCGCTCGACGCCGCCGGCAACCTCTACATCGCGGACGAGAACAACCACCGCGTGCAGCGCTGGGCCCCGGGCGCAACCGTCGGTGTGACGGTGGCGGGCGGTCACGGTGCTGGCTCGGGTGCGAACCAGTTGGACTCGCCGCGCGGGGTCGCTGTCGACGCCGCGGGGTTCGTGTTCGTCGCCGACCGGCTGAACAACCGGATCCAGCGGTGGGCGCCGGGCGCGGCCGAGGGGGTCACCGTCGCTGGTGGGGGATCGGACGGCACTGGTGCCATCGGATTCCCGCGCGACGTCGAACTCGACGCAGCGGGGAACGTCCTCGTGAGTGACACCCAGTACTCGCGCGTGCAGCGGTGGGATTTCCGGTCGCAGGGGATCTCGTTCGGCGCGCTGCCGGACGCCGCGTCGACGACGGCTCCATTCGCGATCGTGGTGAGTGCGTCGAGTGGCCTCCCGGTCGCGGTCGCGTCGCTGACGCCAGGCGTGTGCGCAGTGGCGGGTACGACCGTCACGCTGACGGGCGAGGTGGGGACGTGCACGCTGCGCGCGACGCAGGGTGGTGATCTCGAACGAGCGGGCGCGACCGCTGACGCGTCGTTCGCAGTGAAACTCAGCAACGTGATCTCGTTCGGGACATTGCCGCCTCGCAAAGCGGCGGACCCGGCGTTCGTGTTGACCGCGTCCGCGTCGAGCGGGCTCCCGGTCGCCTTCTCGTCGCTGACGCCGAGCGTGTGCACCGTGACCGGCTCGTCCGTGTCGATGACGGAACTCGGGGGACCCTGCACGATTCGTGCGGAGCAGTCGGGGAACGCCGGCGTGATCGCAGCCGTGCCGGTGGATCGTTCGTTCATCGTGACCCACGACGTGGTGCTGCGCGTCGGGGACGTGGCCCTCGGCGAGGGATCGGTGAGCGCGCTGACGGTACAGGTCGTGATCGCTGCGTCCTCGGCGTTCTCGGAGCCGCTGTGTGTCTGGTGGCGCACGAGCGACGTGACGGCGACGGGTGTCGACAGGCCGACCCTGTTCGACGGCACGCAGGACTACATGCGGATGGGAGTCTCGAAGCCGAGGTTCGCGTTGCTCGCAGCGAACCGGACCGTGGCGAAGACCGCGGTCAAGGTGAACTACGACGGGATCATCGAGGCGGACGAGACGTTTCGGATCATCATCGACAAGGTCACCGCACAGGTCGCAGGAAGATGTGACGCGTCCGCGAGCGCTGATGCACGGATCAAGGTGACGCGCAGCATCGGCACGGTCACGATCCTCGACGACGACATTCCCGAGTGACGAGGCCGGGCCATCGGCTCGACCTCGTCATCGGTGCGTCCACGAATCAGCCGCGGCTCGTCGACCCGAGCGGTTCGTCGAGGATCTGTTGGAGCTGCGGGATGATCCACGCCCACACTCGGCGGCCACCGTCGAGTGTGAAGTGGACGCCGTCGCCGGACAGCGTGGCATCGGAGCTTCCTTCGGCGCATGCGAACTCGTGGAGATCGATCAGGTCGACCTGGTCCGGGTGGGCTGCTGCGAAATCCCTCACGATCCGGTTCAACCAGTTGACCCGCCTGGGGTCACCGATCTGGCGCACCATGGAAGCCGGGTACTCGCTCGTCGCTTCGAAGGTGGGCGACATGCAGGGGAGCGTCACGAGGACGAGACGGGCGGAGTGGTCAGCCGCGATGTCGGCGGTGACGTCGAGGCGCGTCTCGATGTGCGCGCGCAGGCGCTTGGACCCGCCGTCGTAGGCCCGCCCGTTGATCCGACGATCGAGGAGGTCCCACGCGCCCGGGAGGGAGACGATGGCACGAGGGCGGAAGATGTCCGCGGCCAGGGTCATCGCCGCTGGCCATCCCTTGCAGTTGTCGTCCATCTGGCGGTCGGAGTAGGCGGACCCGACGGGAGCGCCTCGAGACAACCCGCACCCGACGTTGCTCGCGTTCGCGATCGCCACGGGAGCCGTCTTGTCGTACGGCGCCGATGCGGCGAGGGTCCATGCGACCGAGTCGCCTCCGAGGAGCACGCGCGGCGCGGATGCGGAGACGCGGGTGTCGAGGTTGTACTTCTGCAACTCGAACTGCTTCCGAACCTCGGCACCGGCGCTCGGCCGCGACGTCGGTGCGCCGGTCGGCGTGCGCGATACGACCGATGACGGCGCGTCGGTGGCGGTGGTGACGAGGATCAGGGCGACGAGCGCGATCGACGTCGCCGGAATCACGAGCGTCCAGAAGCGACGGTTTCCGAAGCCCCGTCGGATCGGCTGCTCGAGGAGGAAGTACGAGGCGATCGCGATCGCGCAGGTCACCGTCATTTGAGCGCCGAACAGCGGCCAGCCCCCGAGGCCCATCCGCTTCCCAGTGACGATGAGGTTGACGGGCCAGTGCCAGAGGTACAAGCCGTAGCTGATCAGGCCGGCCCAGACGAGCGGCCTCCAGCTGAACACCTTGGCGAGCGGACCCGCCGTCGGGTGCATGACCGCCAGGATGATGGCGCAGACCGCGAGCTCGACGACGACGAATCCGCCGCGATACAGGCGCGGGTCGTTCCCCGAGACGTTGAGCCACGCGTAGCCGATGATGAGCACGCCGAGGATCGCCACGCACTCGATCGCGATGCGGGTGCGGCGCCCCTTCGCAGGGCCGATGATCGCGAGGGCCGCGGCCAGTCCGGCCCCGAGGAAGATGGCTGCGGCGCGGGTGTCCGTGCCGTAGTACGCACGCGTCGTCAGGCGTGGATCGAAGGTGACCTGCATCGCGACGACGGACGCCAACGTGCCGACGAGCGAGATGGCGAGGATCGCGACCGCCGTGCGGCGCTTCCACAGCGCCACGGCCAGCAGGAAGACGAGCGGCCACACGAGGTAGAACTGCTCCTCGATGGCGAGACTCCAGGTGTGTTCGAGTGGGCTCGGGGCCCGGAACAGCGCCCAGTAGTCCTGATCGGTGATCACCGCTCGCCAGTTGGCCACGTAGGCGATGGTCGCGAGCGCGTCACCGCGGATCCGCCGCAGCTCATCGGGAGTCGCGAACCTCGCCCAGTACACGACGACGCCGACGAGGAGGCCCGCCAGGGCCGGGAGGAGTCGCCGCGCCCGCCGTGCCCAGAAGCCGCCGAGCGCGATCGCTCCCGACTGTGTGGATTCGGCGAGCAGGAGCGACGTGATGAGGAAGCCCGACAGCACGAAGAACAGGTCCACGCCGAGGTATCCGCCGACGATGCGCTGGCCGTGGAACAACAGGACGCCTGCGACCGCCAGGCCACGCAGGCCATCGAGCGCCGCGTTGTGCGGTATGCGGACCCGTTCGTCGCGGGTCGTCGCCTCGGCGGGCGACGGGGGCGTCGACGGTGACGTCGGCGTCGTCACGCTCATCGCAGTGCTTCCGTGGCCGCCGCGCTCGTATGGCGCGAGATCAGCTTCCAGAGCGCATCCACACCCGCCGGCGACAGGTTGGCGCCGTCCGGTCGGTACTCGATCGCCGATGCGGACCCGCGAGGGTTCCCGTTCGGGCACAGGAGCGGCCCGACATCGATGAGGCGGACGTCGCGGCGGGACGCGACGTACTCGCGCAGGACCGTGTTCACCCACTGCAGGCGCGCCGGATCGGCTCGGAGTTCCTCGAGGCGCGAGTCCCCGCTGGCGGGGGGAGCAGTGCACGGGACCGTCGTCACGGACAGGCGCGCTCCGCCGGCGCGGGCGACCCGCCGGACGGCCTCGAGCCGCCGCTCGATGTACTCGGCGTACGCCGGTGTGCCGACCCGCAGGATCTCGCCATCGATCTCGTGGTCCCAGGTCTCGTACCCCGTCGGCATGAGCACGACATCGTGCGGCTCGAACCCGGCGATCGCGTCCGATGCGACGTCGGGCCAGGGCGGGCACTCCGACGTCTCGGTCGGGTCGTTGGGGTCGGGGGTCGGGGGCGGGAGCACGTAGTCGTCGACGACGACCTGCCCGTCGACGATCTGGCAGTACGGGATCGCTGCGGTCATGCCCCAGGTGTCACGGCTGCGGTTGGGGGTGACCGACACGTACCCGAGGGAGAACGCAGTCCAGTCGCCGACCGCGAGGACCTTGCGGACACGTCGGGGAGTGCGGTCCGCGATGCGCCGGTACCGGTCCCTCGTGATCGGGAAGGCTTCCAGGTAGGCGGAGCTGCCCGATCGATCCGTGGCCGGCGGGGCGAGGAACACCGCGGTGGGCGACCCGAGCGCGACGAATCGCTTCAGGCGCGCTCGGAGCGAGGCGGGGAGCGGCTCGCCCGATTCCGCCGGTGATGTCAGGAGGTCCAACCGCCCGAGCGCGTCGAGGCGGGCGGTCAACTGCCGCTCGAGCCTCAGCGATTCCGCCCGCTGTGCGGGTGAACGCTCGTCGGCGTAGGCGACCTCCACCGCTCCGGGCATCGTCCGCCAGCGCTCGATGTCCGGCCCGACCGCGATCCGCACCTGCGCCGACGCGAGACCCGGCTCAACCGTCCTCCACGGCGTCATCTTGACCTCGAACGACGGCAACAGCCCGGCTCGGATCCCGGCGCGTTCGAGCTCTGCGACCAGTCCCTTCGCCCGTTCGCCGTAGTCGGCGGAGTTGTCGTCGAGCACGAGGTACTCGCCGCGTGGTCCGTCTCCGATGTTGTCTCCAGATCGGATGGCGCGCACGGTGCCATCAGCGAGGATGCCGAGCGTGTCGGACTGGCGCCGCGCGTCCTCCTCGAAGTCGAGTGCATGCACGGTGAACGACCCGACCATCACGGCGATCACGACGGCAGGCGCGACGAGGAGTGCGCGGCGCACGGCCGAGGTAGAGAGGCGAGGAGAGCGTTCGAGTGCTGCGACCACCGTCCAGGCCGTCGCCACAGCCATCAGCGTCGCGGTGGCCCACAGGGAGAGGACGAGGTAGTCCCAGACGAATCCGAAGATGCGCGAGACGGAGATCAGCCCGACCACGAGTGCCAGCCCGATGACGGCGTCGAGCGTGACGATCCTCCGGTGTCGGAGGCGGACGGCGACCACCACGCTCACGAGCCAGACGCCGATGAACACCAGGCCGGGCACCGGAGATCCGTTGGTCGCGGCCCGCCCGGTGACCAGACGCGACGGATCGAAGTGCACCAGGAGGACCTCCAGCGCACGCCCGATGCCGATGGGGTCCTCGGGCGGCGAGGTGAAGTACCTCCAGATGACGGTGAGGTTCCCGGTCCCGGTCCCGAACTCCTGGATGAGGACGGGCACGGACGTGATCACGAGGATGCCGACGGAGGACAGGATCCACAGCCACGGTCGGGGTCCGAGAGCGGCGCGTCGTCGCACCATGCTCCAGGCGATGAACGCGACGAGGGTGGCCCCGAGCACACTGATCGTGGCCGTGTACGAGATGTGGGTATGGAGGCAGAAGGCGCCGGCGAACACCGCGACCGGAAGCATCGGCATGTCGTCGCAGAGGACGGACCACACCGCCACGAGGAACACGAACCACCAGAGCACGGGCATGTAGGGGTTCCACGGCATCGTGAGCACGGACGGCCCGAGGAAGGTGAGGAGTACGGCGAGCGCCGCCGCGAAGGCCAGCGAGAGGCGCAGGCCGCCGCGTCGCCCGGCGATCCACAGGATGACCCCGACAGCGAGCACGTTGAGGGTCGCGGCTGCGGCGCGGAGTGCCCACGCGCTGGCGCCGTAGGCGCGGTAGAACGGTGCGAGCGCGTAGAAGCTCAGCGGGCCCGGGTGGCTCCCCTGCTCGTTGAGTGTCCCGATCCTCCCCGGGAGTCCGACCAGCGGCGTGTGTGCGCCGCCGACGTCACGAACCCGGAACTCGGTCCAGGCGAAGTCCTGCACGGCCGCATACCAGCGGTGCTGGGCCAGCACGATCGTCGCCGTCACCAGCGGAATCGCCAGGATGGCGACGAGCAGCACCCATCGGAGCAGGCCGCGACGGCCCGTTCGTGCGACGGGAGCCGCCGATGCGGTCACCGTGCTCGCTGCGTCTCCGGTCAAGGTGTGCCTCGTCGCATCGGCAGGAGCCACCGTCCCGCGTCAAGCCTCTGGGACCCGGAATCGTACCGAACCCCCGGGGTGCTCCGGACGCGCGCCGCGCCGGTCCGGGGCCCGGTTCCGGCGCTCGGAGTGCGTGTCTGGCGCGCTGGGCGGCGATGGGTGCGAACGGCCGCCGATGCAGACGGGTGATGTCACACGGATGCGAGGAGCAGGGACCCGGTGGCCGCCTCGATGACGAGGCCGGCGACGTTCTCCTTCGACCAGGACCGGTCGATGACGGCTGAGATCGAGCGCCCAGCGGCGGCACCGAACCATGCGCATGCCAGCAGCAGCGTCGCGTCGTGGGAGTTGATCGCGATCACGCTGATGCCCGCAGCGAGGAACAGTCCACCGTAGGTCGCCCGGAACTCGGAGCGTCCGAGGCGGCCGTTGAGACTGAGTCCGATGGTGCGGCTGACCTGGGTCGGGAAGAGGAGACCGACGGCGCCCCCGAGGATGGTGATGCCCGCGCCGATGTACCCGAGCATGTTCACTGCGTGATCCTCCGCTCACCGCGCCCGACCGCCGGGTGCGTCGTTGGCGGCGGCAACGACGGGCACGGCTGATCTATTCCGTTGACGCCGGCGGGGTATCGGTTCTCGAGGACGCGACAACGCCCCGGCCGTGGGTCGGGGCGAAGTCGAATAGCGGTAAGGGGTGGGGTCCAATTGCGGTAAGACCCCCCGTGGGGTCTTGCCGCAATTCGATCCGCCCAGTCCCGGCGCAGGTCTCCGGGATCGGCCGCCGGAAGTTTGCACACGGATCGGCCGGAGTTTGCACACGGGCCAGGGCGGGGAATCGGCAAGACGCTCCATCCCGGTGTCCGAGGGGGTGGTCACACTCGTCGCAGAGGTGATCGCCGAATGCGCATCAGGATCCATCGGGGAGCCCACGAGATCGGTGGGAACTGCATCGAACTTGAGGCCGCGAGCGGTGAGCGCATCGTGCTCGACGTCGGCCGGCCGCTGAACGCGGGATGGGACGAGGCCATCCCACTCCCGCAGGTTGCCGGACTGGCGGACGGTGATCCGTCGCTCCTCGGAGTGCTGATCTCGCACCCGCACCTCGACCATTACGGGCTGCTCGGCCAGATCGATCCGAGCGTCCCGGTCTGGATGGGGCAGGAGGCCGCTCGGATCGTGAGTGCCGCCGCGTTCTACACCGGTGGCCGAGCCGTCGAGCCACGTGGTCACCTCGAACACGGTGTGCCGGTTCCGCTCGGTCCGTTCGTCGTCACACCCTTCCTCAACGACCACTCGGCGTTCGACGCGTACTCGTTGTTGATCGAGGCCGATGGTCGGAGGGTGTTCTACACCGGCGACCTGCGAGCGCACGGTCGCAAGGCGTCGTGTTTCGAGGCGCTGGTCGTGAACCCGCCGGAGGGCGTCGACGTGCTCCTCATGGAGGGCACTCATGTCCGGCCCGCAGCCGCGGCTCACGATTCGACGGAGTTCGAGTCAGAGGACGACCTCGAGCAGCGCTTCACGGATCTGTTCCGATCGACGGCAGGCGCCGTGGTCGTCTGCGGATCGGCACAGAACCTCGATCGATTGGTGACGGTGTTCCGGGCCGGTCGACGGTCGGGGCGCACGACGGTGGTCGACCTCTACGGTGCAACAATCGCCGCGGCCGCTCGCCCGACGATTCCGCAGCCCGGATTCGACGGCCTGCGCGTCTACGTGCCGAACCGCCAGCGCGTCCTCGTCAAGCGGTCGGCGGAGTTCTGGCGGACCCGCAACGTCGCTGGCGTGCGTGTGTTCCCGGAGGAGATGTCGGCGGATCCGGGGCGGTTCACCCTCCACGTGCCCGCATCGACGATTCCCGAGCTCGTCCGGGCGGGCGTGCTCGATCGTTCCGGAGTGGCGGTCTGGTCGATGTGGGAGGGCTACCTCAACATGTCGAGTGGACAACGGACGCCACCGTTGCTCGCAGACCATCAGGTGCCGTTCCAGACGATCCACACGTCGGGTCACGCATCGGTGCCGGACCTGCAGCGCCTCGTGGGTGCACTTGACCCGGGTGTCGTCGTTCCGATCCACTCCGAGGCGACAGGCAGGTTTGCGGAGTTCTTCCCGAACGTGCACCAACACGCAGACGGCGAGTGGTGGATGGCGTGATGCTTTCCAAACGTTTCCGTAGCGCAGCGAAACAGGCAGGGCGCCGACATGGCTGAAACGATCTCGTTCGAAGGGCTGATGGCCGCCCGCTTGTTGTCCGTACCGGACTACCAGCGGGCGTTCGCGTGGGGCCAACAGCAGCTCTACGAGTTCTGGGAGGACCTGGACCTCATAGAACCTGGCGGACGCCACTACACAGGGACGGTTGTGTTGCGCGAGCGTCCTGAGCCGGCGTATGACGACGAACGCATGGTCTCGCTCTCGCGGGCGGATGTCGTAGACGGGCAGCAACGGCTGACCACGATCGTCATCCTTCTGGACACGCTGCTGGACCGCCTCGAAGCGCTTGGTGACGCCGATGCCGCTTCGGATCGCAGACGCCTGCTCGAGACGACGATCGGAGGCGTCAAGCAGCCGAAACTCCAGCTCGGCCCCGACGTACGGGACTTCTGGGTCGAAGCGATCCTCGGGGGCAAGCCAATCGTCGAGCGCTCGGGCATGGCTGCAGAGGACCGGCTTATCAAGGCAGCCGCCTTCTTTCGCGACCGCGTACACGACATGGAGTCGGCAGCTGGCTCGAGTGCAGTCCAGGCCCTGCGATCGATCGTGGGCAAGGTCACAGGCGCGCTTCGTTTCACGCTCTACCAAGTCGACGACAGCGCAGAAGAGGGTGTCATTTTTGAGACGCTCAACCAGCGTGGCAAGCCGCTCACGGAACTTGAGAAGGCAAAGAACTACCTCTTATTCCTAGCGTCGCGGCTCGGCCTAGATCAGAAGGACGCACTCGCGAACGAGATCAACACTTGCTGGCGGCAGGTCTTCGTGAATCTCGGACATCTCGCTTCGTCCCACGAAGACCAATTCCTTCGATCGCACTGGATCGCGACGATGGACCCAGACCCGCGGAATTGGCGAGGTTCGAATTCCGTAAAGGATCGATTCCACCGCCGACGTTACGTCGGAGCACCTGACGCGCTGTTCGAAGAGGTGTCGCAGTATGTGAAGTCTCTCAGGCAGGCGTCGGCCGCATATCGAGAGGTCGTATCCGAAGGCGCCTTCAAGAGTTTCGGCGACGCCGCTCTGGGTGTTCGCCTTGCCGCGAGGCAACTGCGTAACGCGGGTGTGATCCAGATCTTCGCCCCGCTCCTCATCGCTGCGCGGCTGGTCGCTCCGAACGACGCGGAGCAGTACTTGCGACTCTTGCAGATCTGTGAGTGTTACTCCGTGCGTGTCTTCCTCATCACCGAGCGACGCGGCAACGCTGGCCAGATCAGGTTGTACTCACTCGCGAACGACCTCTTCCACAACCGTGACTTCGAAGCTGCGTTCAATGGAGTCGTCGACCGGATCCAGTACTTCGCGTCCGACGAAGAGGTTCGAACTGACCTCATGAATGTCAGGAAGAACTGGTATGCAAAAGGAGGCCACAAATACTTCCTTTACGAGTACGAGGTGTCCCTCTTGAAGGGGATCCCTCCGAAGTGGCCGTTCGAACACTTCGTGTCGGCGGAGAGCCGTACGCGGTCGACTGAACACATCCTCCCGCAAACTCCGACTGAGCCGTGCTGGCTCGCTGCGTTCACCGACCAGCAACGCGGTGAGTTGACGCACTCCCTAGGCAACTTGGTGCTGACGTACGACAACAGCTCGTACAGCAACTTCTGCTTCGTTCGTAAGCGGGACGGCCAGGTGAACGACGCTAACGGCGAGAAGTCGGCCTGTTATCGGAACTCGCTCCTGAAACAGGAGCAGGAACTTGCGGATTGGACCACTTGGGACCCGACGGCCATCGCTGAGCGACAAGCGCGCCTAGCGGAGTTCGCCATGGCGCGGTGGGCCGTGCCGTCGGTCGTCGCCGTTGCACTTCCATCCGAAGATGATGTCGCTGATAGCGGGTGACTGCGCTGCCGTGACACTCGTCGACTAGATCGATCGCGGCTCGAAGACACCCCTGGGGTCATGGGCGAGTTGTGTTCGCGTGCACGGGGTACGCCGCAAGGTCCCGTGGGTTGGCTCGGAATTACAGCAGGGTGGGTCGAGCGAGCGCTCGCCGAGCCTTGGTGGCGAGCCGTGATGCGGGCTCATAGGGCCCGCCGGTGAGCACGGCTTCACATAGCCGCAGCGCGGCACCGGCGTCGCCGGCGTGTAGGTGCACCTCGGCGGCCAAGACCTCGAGCCAGCGGCGAGTTCCAGAATCGATAGGACGTGCACCCGGCGCGCTCAGCGCCTCAAGTGCCTTGTCGGCCGTCGACGAATCCCGTAGAGCGCGTGCGACCTTGAGCCGGCGGACTTCACCGTGGCGTGGTTGGAGACCGACGGCCCCGAACTCGCGCTGCTCGTCGAGGCGCTCGTCATCAACGAGCTCACGCCGCGGTGGACCCGCCCCGGCGAGGCCGGCTTCGGCTCGAACCAGGCGGGGAAGGGGCGGGCCGGCCAGCAGCCCTCGCCCTGGGTCAGGCGCCACGGCCCGGGTGGAACGGTCCCTGAATGCGACGACGCCCCGAGCCGGGGCCCGGGGCGGTCGCGAATTTTGTCTTGAGTGAGGGCCGAATTTTGTCCTCACCCCCCCGTGGAGGTGGCGGGAGTCGAACCCGCGTCTCCCGAGCTGTTGGTGGGGCTTCTCCGAGCGCAGCCGGTGATTGATCTCGGGTCACCACCGCTCACCGGCGGCACTGCGATGACCCCAGCCCGAGTGAAGGTGTCCCGTCCGGCCCTCAGGCGTGATCGGACGGTGAGCCACTCAAGATGACGTCCCGTGGCGGCCGAGTGGCTGGGCCGTGAGGAACGCGCTGACTAGTTCTTAGGCAGCGAGTGCGAGGTTGTCCTCGGCATGTGTTTGGTTGTGCCAGCTCTTTAGCGACGATCTGACGACGTCGGCTCGCTTCACCCACCTCGATCCTCGAGATCGAAGCCACGCACCCCCTTGTCAAGTGGGCCCCGGGTGCGCCGGGGGCCACGTGGGGATACTACGCCCGGGGCCGGACATC
>JBJTOY010000104.1:0-5552 GCA_046074845.1 Actinomycetes bacterium
CCCCGCACCTGATGTCGATGGGGGTCGTGGAGATCCCGCGCGCCGAGTACCTCGACCGCCTCGCCGACGCGACCGGCCGCCCCGAGATCGACTGGGGGGACCGGTCCGCGGGCTGACCGGTGACGCTCCGGAGCGCTGAGCGCCCCGGGTTCACGCGGTGGCGGCGCGGTCCTTCGCCAACTCGTCGAGGAGCTCGTACTCCTCGCCGGTGTCGGCCCAGTCCTCGAACTGGATCACGCCGATCTCGGTGAACTTCTCCCGCAGCCAGCCGTCGCCGGCGTCGAGGAGTCCGAGCTTCTTGCAGTTCGGCACGATCTTCGAGAACAGGGCGGACTGGAACGGGTTCGTGCCCTGGCTGCGGACCCGGAAGAGCATCTCCGTGTAGGCCCGGCGGTCGACACCCATCGTCTCCCACACGGCGTGCATCATGAGTCGGTCCCGCATGCGGATCGCCGCCTCGAAGGCGAACTCCTGGCGCTCCCGGATCTCCTTGGCTTCGAGGCCGGCGTACAACTCCTGCAGGGAGAGCACGCCGAAGGCGACGTGGCGGGCCTCGTCGGACATGACGTAGCGCAGCAGGTTCTTGAGGAGCGGTTCCTCGGTGATCTGGTGCATGAACCCGAAGGCGGCGAGGGCGAGGCCCTCGATCATGATCTGCATGCCCATGTAGGTCATGTCCCAGCGGCTGTCGCCGAGGATGTCGTCGATGAGCATCTGGAGGTTCGCGTTGACCGGGTACGAGCCGCCGAGCTTGGTGTTGAGGTACTTCGCGAACACCTCGACGTGGCGGGCCTCATCCATGACCTGAGCTGCGGCGTAGTACTTGGCGTCGATCCACGGTGTCGTCACGACGATCTTCGAGGTGCAGACGAGTGCGCCCTGCTCCCCGTGGAGGAACTGGCTCATCCGCCAGTTGAACGCCTCGATCTCGAACCGGGTCCACTCCGCCTCGCCCCACTTCCGGACGGGGGAGTCGTCGAGGGACATCATCGTGGTGCGGAACTGCTGCACGGCACCGGCCATCTCCCGGGCGACCTTCTCGACGTCGACGTCGATGGACCAGTCGAGGTCCGTCTCGCCGTTCCACATCGAGTGCTTGGCCTTCTCGTAGAGCTTCGAGAGGCCGGGCCGGCTGCGCTCGTAGTCCCAGGTGAACACGGCGTCGCCGCGGGTCGTGACCGAGTGGGATTCGGTGCCGAAGGACCGCTCGTCGTCCCGCAGGATGGACTCGATGTCGTTGACGTCCTCGCGGCCCAGGTACAGGCGCTCGGGCTGGGTGGTCCCGGTCATGGTGATCTCCGACGTCGGGGGACGGGTGGTGGTCGTGCAGGCTACCTACGGAGCCGGGAGCCCCCTCGGCCGACGCTCGTGACGGACGCCACAGGTGGCCCCGGCGCCGACCCGGCTCCGACCGGGGTCAAACCGGTAGGTTGCGGGCCGTGGCGAAGCCGACCGTCCTCCACAACCCGAACTGCGGGACCTCCCGGTCCGTGGTCGCGGCGCTCGAGGAGGCCGGGATCGAGGCCGAGGTGGTGCAGTACCTCAGGACGCCCCTGGACTCGGCGGCACTGCGCTCGCTGCTCGGGCAACTGCAGGACCCGCCGGCCGATCTCGTCCGCAAGGACAAGCGGTTCGGCGAGCTCGGGCTCGACGCCGACGACTACACGACCGTGGACGCCGTGGTGGCGCTGCTGGTCGATCACCCGGAACTCATGCAGCGTCCGGTCGTGCGTTCGGGCCGCAGGGCCGTGATCGCCCGACCCGCGACGCGAGCCCTCGAGTTCCTCGGATCCTGACGGAGGGAGTGGGAGACATGCCGACCATCGACGAGGTGCGCAGCGAGGTCCGGGCCTGGCTGGCCGAGAACTGGAACCCCGACATCACGGTCGGCGAGTGGTGGGAGCGGTTGACGCGCTCGGGCTACGGCGCGCCGAAGTTCCCCGAGCACTGCTACGGGCGCGGGTACAACCAGGCGCTGGCCAACGTGGTGAACGAGGAGATTGCGGCGGCCGGTGCCATCGGGCCGCCCTCGGGTCTCGGCTACCTCCTCACGGCGCCGACGATCGTCATGCACGGCACCGAGGAGCAGCAGCGTGACTGGCTGTTCCGCATCATCAGCGGTCAGGACGCGTGGTGTCAGCTGTTCTCCGAGCCCGGCGCGGGCTCGGACCTCGCCGGCATGCTCTGCAAGGCGACCCGGGACGGCGACGAGTGGATCATCGAGGGCCAGAAGGTGTGGACCTCCACCGCCCAGCTGACCAACCTCGGCATGCTGCTCGCCCGCACCGACCCCGAGGCGCCCAAGCACGCCGGCATCACCTACTTCCGCTTCGAGATGGACCAACCCGGGGTCACCGTCCGCCCGCTGCGGGAGATGACGGGTCGGGCCCTGTTCAACGAGGTGTTCATCGAGGGTGCCCGGGTCCGGGAGTCCGACATCCTCGGCGGGCTCAACAACGGGTGGGCCGCCGCCAACACGACCCTGGCCGCCGAGCGGGCCGGCCTCGGCTCGGGCGGATCGGGCGCCGCCGGCGGTGCGTTCCCGGGCCCGATCGCGGGCAATCTCGATCAGCGCGTCGGCGACTACGTGAACTCGCGTCGTTCGGGGAACACGGGTGCGTCCTCGGCGCCCGGTGGGCTCGCCGGCTCGCTCATCCGTCTGGCCCAGCAGAAGGGGAAGGCCGAGGACCCGATCGTCCGCCAGGGTCTCGCCAAGCTCTGGAGCATGCAGACGATCGGGCGGTACACCTCGCTGCGCATGCGGGGCGGCAACGTGACCGCCGGGCTCCCGAACGTGGCGAAGTTGTCGATGTCGGAGATGCTGCGCCTCCACCGCGACGTGGCCACGAAGATCATGGGTCCGGACATGTTCCTCTACGGTGAGGACGCACCCACCGAGGGCACGATCCAGGAGGCCGTGGTGTTCTCGCCGGGTCCGGCGATCTACGGCGGAACCGATCAGGTGCAGCGCAACATCATCGGCGAGCGTGCGCTCGGTCTGCCGAAGGAGCCCGACCCCTACAAGGGCAAGGCCTTCCGCGAGACCCCCAAGAACGCCTGAACACGGCGTGGATCTCGGCCTCACGCTGCCCTCGTTCGTCGCGGGCACCGATCGGACGACGACCCTCGAGTGGTGTCGGCGCATCGACGACGGTCCGTTCACGACCGTCGCGGTCGGGGAGCGCACGGCGTTCCACAGCCACGAGATGTTCGCGACCCTCGCGTTCGCCGCGGCGGCCACGGAACGGGTGCGGATCGCAGCGACGGTCGCGGTCGTGCCGACGCACGACACGGTCCGGATCGCCAAGCAGGTCGCCACCATCGACGTGCTCTCCGGCGGCCGGTTCACGCTCGGGGTGGGCGTCGGGGGGCGGGAGCAGGACTACCGAGCGCTGTCGACGCCGTTCCGGAACCGGTTCGCACGCCTCGACGAACAGGTCGAGGAGATGCGACGCATCTGGCGCGGTGAGGCGGTGATCGACGGTGTGCCGCCGATCGGGCCCGTTCCGATCCAGCAGGGCGGCCCGCCGATCTACACCTCGTCGATGGGGCCGAAGTCGTTGGCCCGCAGCGCGCGGTGGGCCGACGGCATCGCCGGGTTCAGCCTCGGGCCCGACCCCGACGAGGTCCGCTCGACCTTCGACGCGGTGCGCGCGGCCTGGGCGGTGGCCGGACGGACGACCGCGCCGGCGCTCACGACCTCGGCCTGGTACTCGCTGGCCGACGACGGTGCGCAGCGCCTGCACCGGTACGCGTCGGAGTACCTGTCGACGTTCGGCCCGGAGGTCGCCGGGGCGATGGCCGACCTGTGCCGGCTGTCCGATCCGGGGCGCCTGCGCGAGGCCATCGCCGGACTCGAGGAGGCGGGGTGCGAGGAGTTCGTGCTCGTCCCGACGAGCGGTGACCTCGACGAGTTCGACCGGTTGCTGGCCGCGATCGGCTGACCGGTCGTCGTGGACCGCTGGAGCGCGCCACCTCCCGGGGCCCGTTCGACCCTCCGCGTCCCGCACCTCGGGGATTGCGACCGTACGGGGGCACTCCGGCTCGACGCACTCGTCGGCCTCCTGCAGGACATCGCCGGGGACGACGCCAGGGTCCGGCGCGGCGAGGAGGATCGCATCGCGTGGCTCGTGCGTCGGCTCGACCTCGAGGTGCGGTCCCGGCCCCGGGCGCTGACCCCGCTCACCGTCACCACCTGGGCCAGCGGGCACGGCCCGGCGTGGGCCGAGCGGCGCACCCGGGTGACCGGCGAGGCCGGCGCGGTCGTGGCCGAATCCGTCACCATCTGGGCCGCGGTGTCCCCCGAGTCCTCGACGCCGGTCCGGCTCGACCCCGAGGAGATCGCGACCTGGGGTGAGGCCGCCCAACGGCGGGTCGACGCGCGCCTGCGGCTGCCCGCGCCCCCGGCGGACGGGTTGCGCGAGCCGTGGCCGTCGCGGGTCACCGACTTCGACGCGTACGGCCACGTGAACAACGCGGTCTACTGGAGCGCGGTCGAGGGTGCACTCGACGGCTGGATCGGCCCGGGTGCGCTCGGACGCGCCACCATCGAGTTCCGTGACGGCGTCGCGTGGGGCGAGGCGGCCGACCTCGTGAGCTCCACCGAGGACGGGCTGCTGCTCTGGTTCCTCGTCGGCCCGAGGGTCGCGGCCACCGCCCGGTTCACCCCGGGGCTCTGAGCACGAGCGGACCGCCGGGGCGCTCCCGGGGTCCCAGCGCCCTCGTGACCCGGCGGTAGGGTCCTGCGCCATGACGAAGTCGATGAAGCTCGGGTTCATGGTGGGGTACTGGGGCGCCGGCATGCCGGTCGGAACCCCGGAGCTGATCCTCGAGGCCGAGCGTCTCGGGTACGAGACGGTCTGGACCGCCGAGGCGTACGGTTCCGACGCCCTCACCCCGCTCGCGTGGTGGGGTTCGCAGACCTCGCGCATCCAGCTCGGCACCTCGATCATCCAGATGTCGGCCCGCACGCCGACCGCCACCGCGATGGCGGCGATCACCATGGACCACCTCTCGAACGGGCGCTTCGTGCTCGGGCTCGGTGCGTCCGGCCCGCAGGTGGTGGAGGGTTGGTACGGCCAGAACTACGCGAAGCCGCTGGAGCGCACGCGGGAGTACATCGACATCATTCGCCGCATCCTCGCCCGCAAGGAGCGGCTCGAGTTCGACGGCAACCAGTACAAGCTGCCGTACCCGGGCGGCACCGGGCTCGGGAAGCCGGTGCGCTCCATCACGCACCCGCTGCGCGAGGACATGCCGATCTACCTCGCCGCCGAGGGTCCGAAGAACGTGGCGCTCTCCGCGGAGATCGCCGACGGCTGGATCGCCATCTACCTGTCGCCCCGTGTGGACGGCTTCTACCGGGACGCGCTCGCCGAGGGGTTCGCCCGCCCGGGTGCGCGTCGTACCGCCGACGACTTCGAGGTCGCGGCCACGGTGCCGGTCATCATCCACGACGACGTCGAGGAGGCCGCGTCGTTCCTGCGACCGGTGCTCGCGCTCTACATCGGCGGCATGGGCGCCAAGGACATGAACTTCCACGCCAACGTGTT
>JBJTOY010000105.1:0-7784 GCA_046074845.1 Actinomycetes bacterium
CTCGCCGAGATGCTGCGCGGCGGCGTCATCATGGACGTGGTCGACGCGGCGCAGGCGAGGATCGCCGAGGACGCCGGGGCCTGTGCCGTCATGGCGCTCGAGCGGGTCCCCGCGGACATCCGTCGGGACGGCGGGGTCGCCCGGATGTCGGACCCCGAGATGATCGAGGGCATCAAGGCCGCGGTCTCGATCCCGGTCATGGCCAAGTGCCGGATCGGGCACTTCGCCGAGGCCCAGGTGCTCGAGACCCTCGGCATCGACTTCATCGACGAGTCCGAGGTGCTCACCCCGGCCGATGAGGCGTACCACGTGGACAAGTGGGGCTTCACCGTCCCGTTCGTCTGCGGCGCGACGAACCTCGGCGAGGCGCTCCGGCGCATCTCGGAGGGCGCGGCGATGATCCGTTCCAAGGGCGAGGCCGGGACCGGCAACATCGTCGAGGCGGTCCGCCACCTCCGGTCCATCCTCGGCGACATCAAGCGCCTCACGGTGGCCGACGACGAGGAGCTCTACGGCTGGGCCAAGGAGTTGCGGGCCCCGATCGACCTCGTGCAGGAGGTCGCGGCGCGCGGTGAACTCCCCGTACCGATGTTCTGCGCCGGCGGCATCGCGACCCCGGCCGACGCGTCGCTCGTGATGCAGATGGGTGCGCAGGCGGTCTTCGTCGGGAGCGGCATCTTCAAGAGCAGCGATCCGGAGCGGATGGCCAAGGCCGTGGTCGAGGCGACCACCCACTACGCCGACCCGTCGATGGTGGCGAAGGTGTCCCGTGGCCTCGGCGACGCCATGCCCGGCCTCGAGATCTCGAAGGTCGAGACCCCGTTCGCCGGTCGGGGTTGGTGACGGTGACGGGAGCGCCCCCAGGTGGCCCCCGTGTCCCGGCGCGCCGCTGACGCGATCCGACCCACCTCGCCGGCGGCGTGCCGATGAAGGCCGGGGTCCTCGCCCTCCAGGGCGCGTTCCGTGAGCACCGCGAGGTGCTCGACGCCCTCGGCGTCGACGCGGTCGAGGTCCGTACCCCCGAGCAGCTCGCCGGCATCGACGCGCTCCTGCTGCCGGGCGGCGAGTCCACGACCATGACCCGGCTGCTGGCCACCTCCGGGCTGCGGGCACCCCTGCTCGACCGGCTCGGTGAGGGTCTGCCGGTCCTCGGCACCTGCGCCGGGCTCATCCTCGTCGCCCGCGAGGTCCTCGACGGTCGTCCTGACCAGCAGCCGCTCGCGGCGATCGACCTCACGGTGCGGCGCAACGCGTACGGGCGCCAGCGCGACTCGTTCGAGGCCGACCTCGTCGTGACCGGGCTCGCAGGCGGTACGTTCCCGGGCGTGTTCATCCGGGCCCCGGCCATCGAGCGTGTCGGTCCCGGGGTCGAGGTGCTCGCCGAGCACGACGACCGTCCCGTCCTCGTCCGGCAGGGCGCGGTCTGGGTCTCGACGTTCCACCCGGAGATCGCGGGCGATCTCCGCATCCACCAGGCGTTCCTCCAGGAGGTGGCGGCGTGAGCGGCCATTCGAAGTGGCATTCCATCAAGCACAAGAAGGGGGCGGCCGACGCGGCGCGCGGCAAGCTCTTCGCCCGGCTGTGCCGGGAGGTCGAGGTCGCGGCGCGCACCGGCGGTGGTGACCCCGATGCGAACGCGACCCTGCGCACCAAGATCCAGAAGGCCCGGGACGCCTCGGTGCCCAAGGACAACATCGAGAACGCGATCAAGCGCGGCACCGGCGAACTCGAGGGCGTGCAGTACGAGCAGCTCAACTACGAGGGGTACGCGCCCAACGGCGTCGCGGTCTACGTGGAGTGCCTCTCCGACAACCGCAACCGCACCGGCTCGGAGATCAAGAACATCTTCTCCCGCAACGGCGGATCGCTCGCCGAGCCCGGTGCGGTGTCCTGGCAGTTCGAGCGCAAGGGCGTGATCATCACGGGCGGCGGCGCGAGTGAGGACGACGTCATGCTCGTCGCGCTCGACGCGGGGGCCGAGGACATCGCCGAGCAGGGCGGTGCCTTCACGATCACGACGGCCCCGAGCGAGGTGCTGTCGATCCGGGCGGCGCTCGAGGAGGCCGGCATCCCGATCGAGAGCGCCGACACCACGATGGTCGCCTCGACCTCGATCGAACTGGCCGATGAGGGCAGCGCCAAGCAGGTGCTGCGCGTCATCGATGCACTGGAGGACCACGACGACGTGCAGGGCGTGTACGCGAACTTCGACATCCCGGAGACGGTGCTCGAGGCGGTGATGGGCTGATGCCGCAGGTGGGGGAGACCGCACCCGACTTCACGTTGCCGGGCATCCTGAACGGTGAGCGGCGGGACTACTCGCTCTCGGAGTTCCGGGGTCGCAAGGTCGTGCTCGCGTTCTACCCGGGCGACAACACGCCGGGGTGCACCAAGCAGCTGTGCTCGTACCGGGACGCGTTCGACGACCTCGCGGCACTCGATGCGGTGGTGCTGGGCATCTCGCGCCAGGACGTCGACAGCCACGAGGGCTTCGCCGGCAAGCACGGCTTCGCCTTCCCGCTGCTCGCCGACGAGGGTCAACGGGTGGCCAAGGAGTACGGCTGCAACGGTCCCCTCGGCATCAAGCGGTCGGTGTTCATCCTCGACCGCGACGGCGTCGTGCGGTACCGGCACGTGGCCGCGCTCGTCGGGGTCACCTTCAAGGGGCCCGAGGTCCTCGCGGGCGTCCTCGCCGACATCGACTGACCGGCGCGCCGGGGCCCGCTCGGGCAGGTCCCCGGCCGCGGCCGCCCGGGGTCCTAGGATCGAACCCATGTTCGATCCGGACGGGCCCGTGCTCGGCATCGACCCCGGGGTGTCCCGCTGCGGGTACGGCCTCGTCCTGCGGGCGGGCGGCGGCCGGTTCCGGGCCGTGGCCTTCGGGGTCATCACCACCCGCCCCGCCGACCCGATGCCCGAGCGGCTCGTGACGGTGGCCACCGAACTCGAGGCCATCGTGGCCGAGCACCGCCCGTCGGCCATGGCGGTCGAGCGGGTGCTCTTCCAGTCCAACGCCCGCACCGCCATGTCGGTGGGCCAGGCGAACGGGTTGGCCCAGGTCGCGGCGGCGCGTGCCGGGGTCCCCGTCGTCGAGTACAGCCCGAACGAGGTGAAGCTCGCCGTGACCGGCCACGGCGCCGCGGGCAAGGCTCAGGTCCAGGAGATGGTCGCACGCCTGCTCGGCCTCGCCGAGGTCCCGCGACCTCCCGACGCCGCCGACGCGCTCGCGCTGGCGCTCACCCACTCGTGGTCGGGGCGACTCGCCGCACAGGGCGCGACGAACACGGGCGACGCCGTGCCGGGCCTCGCCCGTGCCGTCGAGGCCGCCATCGCCCGCGACGACGGGAGACGGGCCCGACGGTCGGGGAGCGAGGTCGCGTGATCGGGGCGGGTCGATGATCGGATCGGTGCGGGGCACGGTGCTCGAACGCACTCCGGCCGGCGAGGTGCTCGTCGAGGTCGGCGGCGTGGGCTACCGCGTGCTGGTCCCGAGCGGCACGCTCGCGGTGGCCGAGCCGGGGACCGCGACCTTCCTGGTGACGCACCTGCACGTGCGGGACGACGCCATGGTGCTCTACGGCTTCGCGTCGCGTGAGGAGCGGGACACCTTCGAGATCCTCATCGCGACGACGGGCGTGGGCCCGAAGTTGGCCCTCGCGATGCTGTCGGCGCACTCGCCGAACTCGCTCCGTCGCGCGGTGGCCGAGGGCGACCTCGACGCGCTCTGCCTCGTGCCGGGGGTCGGCAAGCGCACGGCCCAGCGCCTGCTCGTCGACCTGCGGTCGCGCCTCGACCTGCCGGATCTCGCGGTGGACCTCGTCGAGGGTGACCACGCGGGTGCCCGGGCCGAGACCCGCGCCGCCCTCGCCGAACTCGGGTACGGCACCGAGGAGATCCGCGCCGCGCTCGCGGACGTCACCGCGGATGCCCCGGTCGAGGAGCAGTTGCGGCGGGCCCTCCAACGGCTGGCGGTCCGGGCATGAGGGAGGAGCTGCTGCGCCCGGGGGCCGATGCGGTGGAGGCGGCCGAGGAGACCACCCTGCGACCGCGACGGCTCGAGGAGTTCGTCGGTCAGCCCCGCCTCAAGGAGCACCTCGAGATCGTGCTCGCCGCGGCGCGCGGTCGAGGGCAGGCCGCCGATCACATCCTGTTCGCGGGCCCGCCCGGGCTCGGCAAGACGAGCCTCGCCGGCATCATCGCGGCGGAGATGGAGGCGGGGCTGCGCATCACCAGCGGTCCCGCCCTCGAGCGTGCGGGCGACCTCGCGGCGATCCTCACGAACCTCGAGGACGGCGAGGTGCTCTTCGTCGACGAGATCCACCGACTGCCCCGTGCGGTGGAGGAGGTGCTCTACCCGGCGATGGAGGACTTCCAGCTCGACATCGTCATCGGCAAGGGTCCGAGCGCGCGTTCCATCCGCCTCGACCTGCCGCGCTTCACCCTCGTTGGCGCGACCACGCGCACCGGGCTCGTCACCGGCCCGCTGCGCGACCGTTTCGGGTTCGTGGGGCGGCTCGACTACTACGACACCGCGGACCTCGTCGCCATCGTCGAGCGGGCCGGCCGCATCCTCGGCGTGCCGCTGGACGCGGCCGGTGCCTCCGAGATCGCCCGGCGATCGCGGGGTACGCCGCGGATCGCGAACCGCCTGCTCAAGCGCGTCCGTGACTTCGCCGAGGTGCGGGCCGATGGGACGGTCGACGCGGCCGTGGCCCGCGACGCCCTCGCCCTGTTCGAGGTCGACGACCTCGGCCTCGACAAGGTCGACCGCGCGATCCTGCGCGCGCTGTGCGTGACCTTCGCCGGACGACCGGTCGGCCTCAGCACCCTCGCGGCCACCGTCGGCGAGGAGCCCGACACCGTGGAGGACGTCTACGAGCCGTTCCTGCTCCAGCAGGGTCTGCTCCACCGCACGCCGCGGGGGCGGGTCGCCACGGCGGCCGGGTACGCCCACCTCGGGGTGGACGCGCCGGAGGGCGCGGACGTCGGCCCGTCGTCGGGTCCGGGCGAGAACTGAGCGACGGTCCCGCGCGCGAGCCGGGGTCGCGCTGGCCACGGACTAACGTCACGCCGGCCCGCAGCACCGTCAGGGTGGCGGTTGGGGCGAGGGACCCTTCGTGAACGCAACGATCATCCTCTACTTCGGCGTCCTCATCGTCGGGTTCTACTTCCTGCTCGTGCGCCCGCAGCGCCGGCAGATGGCCGCTCGTCGGGCGCTCGTCGCCGCCATCCGGGTCGGCGACGAGGTCGTGACCGCCGGGGGCATCCACGGGCGCGTGGCCACCGACGAGGGCGACGTCATCGGACTCGAGATCGCGCCGGGCGTCGTCATCCGGATCGCCCGCGGCGCCATCTCGGCGCGACCGACCCCGCCCGAGGCGGCGGAGGTTCCGGCCGCGGACGACGAGGGCGGGACCGACGGGCCGGCGGACGGCGCGGCCTGATGTCGGTCCGGCGGGCCCTGACCTTCCTCATCGCCTCGCTGGTGGTGGTCGTGGGTTCCTTCGCGGCCACGTTGACGCTGACGGATCACCGGCCGGTCCTCGGCCTCGACCTGCAGGGCGGGATCTCGGTGGTCCTGGCCCCGGTGGGGAACCCGAAGCCGGAGGCGATCGACAAGGCGGTCGAGATCATCCGCAATCGGGTCGACTCGCTCGGCGTGGCCGAACCGGAGATCAGCCGCCAGGGCGACCTCATCATCGTGGACCTCCCCGGCGTGCGCGATCGGGAGAAGGCCCAGCGCCTCGTCGGCCGGACCGCGGAACTGCGGTTCCGCACCGTGCTCCAGAACCTCCCGCCGTACGACCCGACGCCCCCGACCACGACGGTGGCCGGTGCGACGGGGGCGACGGGCGCGACGGGCGCGACCGGAACGACCACGACGACGACCCCCGACGGGAGCCAGATCCCGAACACGCCCCCGGAGGAGGACAAGGCCGACGCCATCGTGGTGCTGCCCGGGCGGACCCCGCCGGGCGCGCCGAACCGCTACCAGCTCGGCCCGACCCTGCTCACCGGGGAGGCGGTCTCCTCGGCCGACGGGACCTTCGAGAACGGCGCCTGGGGCGTCACCGTCAACTTCACGGGCCAGGGCGGACAGGACTTCGTGAACAAGGTCGCCGACCCGAACGTCGGCAAGCAGGTCGCGATCGTCCTCGACGGTGTCGTGCAGTCGGCACCGGTCATCAACGCGGGCATCACCGCCGGGAACCCGGTCCGCATCTCCGGGGACTTCAGCCAGCAGGAGGCCCAGGACCTCGCCCTCGTGCTCCGCTTCGGTGCCCTGCCCGTGCAGCTCAAGCAGGAGACGGTCGACAACGTCTCGCCGAGCCTCGGCAAGGACCAGTTGCGGGCCGGTCTGCTCGCCGGCATCGTCGGGCTCGCGCTCGTTGCGCTCTACATGATCCTGTTCTACCGGGTCCTCGGTCTCGTGGTCTGGCTCGGTCTCGCCATGACCGGCATGACGCTCTTCACGATCATCTCGTGGCTCGGCTACTCGATCGGCCTCACGCTCACGCTCTCCGGGGTGACGGGCGTCATCGTCTCGGTGGGTGTGACCGTCGACTCCTACGTCGTCTACTTCGAGCGGCTCAAGGACGAGGTGCGGGCCGGGCGCACGGTGCGGTCCTCCGTGGATCGCGGCTTCCAGCGCTCGTTCCGCACGATCGTGGCCGCCGACCTCGTGTCGCTCATCGGCGCCTTCGTGCTGTACCTGCTCGCCGTGGGCTCGGTCCGCGGCTTCGCGTTCTTCCTCGGTCTCTCGACGCTCCTCGACCTCATCGTGAGCTACTTCGTGATGCACCCGCTCGTCTCGCTCATGGCGCGACGGCGCGGGCTGGTCACGATGCGCCGGGTCGGGATCGGCGCGGGCCTCGACACCCCGGAGGTGGCAGCCTGATGCCGCACCCCGACGGACGCCGCCACACGCTCGCGGACCTGTACCACGAGCGCACCGACTTCGACTTCCTTCACCGCATGTGGCGCTGGGCCCTCGTCTCGGGCGTGGCGCTCGCCATCGGCCTCGCCGCGTTCCTCGTCCGCGGCGGCCTCAACTTCGGGATCGACTTCACCGGGGGGACCGCGTTCCAGGTCTCGGTGGAGCGGGGCACCCCGAGCGCCGGGGCCATCCGTGACGTGGTGGCCGAGGCCGGTGCGCCGGAGGCCAAGATCGTGATCGTCGGTGGCTCGACGGTCCGGGTCCAGACCCGGGACCTGTCGCCCGAGGAGCAGCAGGCGGTGCGCGAGGCCCTCGGGGAGTACGCGGGCGTCCGGGCCGCGACGGTGAGCGTGGCCGACGTCAGCCCGACTTGGGGCGATCAGGTGAGCGGGAAGGCCTGGCGCGCCCTGCTCGTGTTCTTCGTCGTCATCACGCTGTACCTGGCCATCCGCTTCGAGTTCAAGATGGCCATCGCCGCCATCGCTGCGGTGATCCACGACATCCTCATCACGGTCGGGGTGTACGCGATCACCGGGTTCGAGGTCACGCCGGCCACGGTCGTGGCCTTCCTCACCATCCTCGGGTTCTCGCTGTACGACACGGTCGTGGTGTTCGACAAGATCAAGGAGAACGAACCCTCGCTCGGGCAGGTCAAGGGCGAGACGTACTCCGACATGGCGAACCGGTCGCTGAACCAGGTGCTCATGCGCTCGATCAACACCTCGTTCGTGGCGATCCTGCCGGTGGCCTCGTTGCTGGTCGTGGGCGTGTGGATCATGGGCGCGATCACCCTGCGCGACTTCGGCCTCGCCCTGTTCGTGGGCCTGCTCTCGGGCGCGTACTCGTC
>JBJTOY010000106.1:0-35286 GCA_046074845.1 Actinomycetes bacterium
GACGGCTCGACCGACTGGGTGCGCAACCTCGCGGTCGATCCCGCCGTGGCGTTCGAGGTCGCCGGGTCCAGGGTGGGGCGGACGGCGATGGTGGTCCCGGACCTGCCGGCCGATGCGCTGGTACGGCGGGCGCTGGCGAGCAAGTACGGGGCCGGAGGTGGGGAACCGCTCGGTCCGTGGGCCGCGACCGCGCTCGCCGTGCGGGTCACGACCTGAGGCCGATCGGGCGGCTCGGGGTTATCCTCCCGACATGGCAGCAAGCGTGAAGACCGCATCCCGGCTCATCCCCGCGCCCGCTCAGCGGCTGTTCGACCTCGTGGCGGACCCGTCGCAGCACCCCGCCTTCGACGGCTCCGGCACGGTCAGGAGCTCGCCGCTCCCGTCCGGCAAGGTCGGACCCGGTGACACGTTCGGGATGTCGATGCACATGTACATCCCGTACAAGATGGTCAACGAGGTCGTGGAGTACGAGGAGGGTCGGCGCTTCGCGTGGACCCCGAAGCTCGACGGTCCCGGGATCCTGGCCCGTCGCATCGGTCCGGTGATCTGGCGGTACGAGTTCGAGGAGGTCGAGGGCGGCACGCTCGTGACCGAGACCTGGGACCCGACCCGATCGAAGCAGCGCGGCATCTACGGCCTCGTGGGCATGGAGAAGCAGGTGACGCCCAACATGGAGCGCACCCTCGAGCGTCTCGAGCGCCTCGCCCTCGGCGACTGACCCCGAGGTCACCCGACCCGAGTCCCGAACTTCGTAGGGAAACCGTTGCTGGAGCGACGGAAACCCTCCAGAGTTCGTCGGTGGGGGCCCGAGGGGCCGCCGGGTAGCCTCGCCGTCGAGGAGGGCGCATCCGGTGCGGCAGGTCTACGCGTGCAGACTCGACATGGTCTACGAGTCCGGGGCGCGCACGCGCACCGACGCGTTCAACGCCCGCGTCATCGCCCGTCGCCTCTTCGAGCAGTACGCGGGGAGTGACGACTGGACCGACGACGACCTCACGGACTGGGCGCCCGCGCCCGACCACCGGGTCCGGATCCGACGGCTCCACGACGACAAGAGCGATGACGCGGCCACGGTCATCCTCTGGGAGCGTCCGCACCCGGACCCGGCGCTGCGGCTGCGCACCGAGGCGATCATCGGCGTCGAGGACGAGCGTGGGTGGGTCGTGGTGCGGGAGGCGATCGGGTCGATCGATCCGACCCTGACCCCGCCCGTCGACAACCCGCGCACGCCGCCCGGCATCGTCACCGAACTCATCGGGGCGATCGCGTTCGAGGACGCGATGGCCCGGCTCTCGATCGGCCCGAAGCCCACCGCCGCCGACGACGCGCTCGCGCTCGACGCGTTCCTCACGTCGCTGCGGCACCTGCCGGTGCTCGTGATCTCGGACGCGGGCGACGGACGCACCGCGCCCGTCGCCACGACCGTCGCCTTCCGGGTCGCCGGCCTCGCCCACGTGCACCTGCTGCAGGGCGGCGCGTCGACGGACGCGTTCAACCGGGAGGTCGGGGCCGTGCACGCCGTGCCACGCGGCGGGGCGCGGCTCTACTGGCCCCGGTTCCGTTCGATCGACGCGGCGCGCAATCGGGCGTGGCAGGTCACCGACGTGGTGCGCCACGACGGGCGGCCCCAGCCCTCGTTCATCGGTGCGGTCGTCGACGCCGTGTTCACCGCGGGTGCGCTCCGGGTGCCGGATCCGCCGCTGGTCGCCCGGCTCGAGGCGGCCGAGGTCCGTCGCACGATCGAGCGTCGGCGGGCCGAACGTGCGGCCCGGGTCGAGGACCCGCTCGCCGTCGAACCTCCCGTCGCGGAGCCGCCCGTCGCTGCGCCGCCGGTGGTCGCGCCCGCCGTACCCGTCGCGCCCGAACCGGTGCCCGAGCCCGTGGTGGCCGCCGCGCCCCCGGACGCGGTCGAGGAGGAACTCCTCGAGGAGGCGCTCGGCGAACTGCAGCGGGTGCGCGAGCACCTCGCGCGGGTGGAGGCGGACCGCGACCGTGTGCAGCGGGACTTCGACACGATGCGCGACCGCTGGATCGCGCGGGCCCACGCGGGCGAGGTCACCGACGCACCGCCGCCGGCCGAACCGCTCGTCGCCGTCGTCCAGCGCGCCCGGGAGTTGCCCCACCTGCGGATCCTCCCCGAGGCGATCAAGTCGGCGCGCCGGTGGCAGTACGACCGGACGAACGAGGTGTGGACCGCGTTCACGAGGCTCGAGTTCCTCGCGAGCGAGTGGGCGTCCGGTGCACTCACTGGGAGTTTCACCGCGACGGCGCGCGGGCTCGGCCTCGACTGGGCCGGCGGCGTGTCCGACACGGCGAAGCAGAAGTTCGCGGCCGACTACCTGCGCGAGGTCGACGGTCGCCAGGTCGTGCTCGGACCGCACCTGCGGATGAGCGGCGGGAAGCAACTGCTCCGGATCTACTGCGCGCTCGACGAGACACCGGGTGCTCCGGGTGGCTCACCGGTGCGGCGACTCGTCATCGGCCACGTCGGCGGGCACCTGCGCGACCAGGGCGCCGACGACTGATCGGCACGGCCGCCCGGCCGGTGGACCCGGTCCCGACGCCGGGTACACTCGGGCGCTCTCGGAGGGATGACTGAGTGGCCGAAAGTGCTCGCCTGCTAAGCGAGTAGGGGGTGCAAAGCCCCCTCGAGGGTTCAAATCCCTCTCCCTCCGCCATCGAGACGGCCCCCGCGAGGGGGCCGTCGTCGCGTCGGACTACGACGTGACGCGGTTCGGCGGAGGTCCGCCGGCGAGGACCGCCGCCGCGTTCGTGGCGGCGAGGTGGGCCATGGCGGTGCGGGTGCCGACGGTCGCCGAGCCGATGTGGGGGAGCAGGACCGTGCGCGGCGCGGTGAGCAGGTCGGGGTGCACGATCGGCTCGTGCTCGTAGACGTCGAGCCCGGCGGAGAAGAGCCGCCCGGCGTGGAGGGCCTCGGCGAGGGCGGCCTCGTCGACCACCGGGCCGCGGGTCGTGTTCACGAGCGTGGCCGACCCCTTGAGTCGGGCGAGTCGATCGCGGTCGATGAGGTGGCGCGTCGTGTCGGTGAGGGGCACGTGGAGGCTCACGACGTCGGCCGTGGCGAGCAGAGCGTCGAGGTCGGCCGTCCAGCCCGGTGCGCCGGTGTCGTGGCGGGTGTGGTGGACGACGTCCATACCGAACGCCACGGCCCGACGGGCGACGGCGCGCCCGATGCGCCCGTACCCGACGAGTCCGAGGCGGGCACCGTGGACGTCGAGGGCGAGGTGGTCCTCGAAACCCCAGCCCGCCCAGCGGCCGGCGCGCAGGTCGGCCTCGGCCCCGGTGGCGAGCCGACGGGCCGCGAGGATGAGGAGCCAGGTGGTGTCCGCCGTGGTCTCGGTGAGCACATCCGGCGTGTTCGTCACCACGATGCCGAGTCGTGCCGCGGTGGTCACGTCGATGTTGTCGTACCCGACGGCGGCGTTGGCGACGACCCGGAGGCGACCGCCCGCAGCTCCGGCCTCGAGCACCTCGGCGTCGATCCGGTCGGTGAGCAGGCAGACGATCGCATCGGACGTGCGCGCGGCCTCGACGAGGTCGGTGGTACCGAACACCCGGTCGTCGTCGTTCGTGACCACCTCGTGGCCGGCGTCGAGGAGCGGGGTGAGTCCACCCGCGGGCAGGCGCCGGGTGATGACGACTCGGCCCACCTCAGAACTCGTCGAGCGGACGCCGGTCCTCGACCTGCGGTTGGCGCCCGGTGCGCAGCGGACTGAGGGGCGCATCCACGAGCAGCGTGCGCTCGGTGCGTGCACCGAACGCGAGGCCGCGGGACCGCCATGGCCAGCGGGCGCGGTCGTCGTCCCACACCCGCTCGAGGACGGCCCAGGTGGGCCAGTCCGGGATCGCCCAGATGACGATCGCCTCGTCGCGGGCCCGCATCGCCGTGTGGAACGCGCCGATCGGGGTGAGCCCGAGTTCGGCGTGGGCGGCGAGGCCCTCGTCGTGCAGCGCGTCGAGGTAGCGCTGCACCTCGCCCGGTGCGGTGGTCACGACCTCGTGCGCGTAGACCGTGCCCCGCGTGCCGTGCGCCGTGTGCTGCTCGATGGACGGGCTCCACGGTTCGGGCACCAGGATCCGGTCGACGCCCCCGCGCCGCAACGATGCGGCCGCCGCCCACCACTCAACGAGCGCGGGGTCCTGAGCCCCCGAGCCGACGAGTTCGTGCTCGAAGTCGGCGGCGAGGCCGTCCCAGTCGCTGATCTCCCAGAGGTTCACGACCTCGGGCCAGCGCCCCGTGGCCCCCACGGTGGCCCACACGCCGAAGCACAGCTGGTTGCGCTCCTCCCGCGCCACCGGGCACCAGTTCGCCGTCATGTGCTGCATGTAGCGGGCCCGGTTGTGCCCGATGATGTCGATGAACTCGTGGATGTAGACGTGCGGGTTCGTCATCGGGGTGCCCCGGTCGCGGGTGGGCGGTCCGTGGTCCGGCGGGCTGTCGTGCGGACCGAGGTCCGGCGAGGAAGGAACTCGGTGGTCACGTCGTCACCCTAGCGAGGGTGCGCGGCGGGCCCGGTGCGTCAGGCCCGGAGTCCGATGAAGGTCCACTGGGAACTGCTCGTGATCGTCCCGCCGAACACGCGGCCACCGTCGACCGACGCGCGCCCGCGCGCACCCTGCCAGGTCCCCGTGCCGCCCGTGAATCGAACGTCCCAGCTGAACGTGTAGCCGGCGTCGCCGATCCCGGTGAACGTGCCGAAGATCTCGCCGTCGGGTGTGACCAGTGCGATGGTCCCGGATTCCTGGTAGCAGACGGCGAACGTCCTCGGGCAGACGTCGGAACGGGTGAGGCACGAGCTCGAGGAGAAGGCCCACTCGCTCGCGACGGCATCGGTGCGTTCCCGGGAGAAGGCGACCATGCCGCCCCGCTCCTCGAAGCCGCAGGCGGTGAACTCCAACGGGGCCCAGGCGTTCGCGTTCACGTACCGGACGGGAGGAACGCCGCCCGCCGCGTGGGCGGGGGACGCCGCGAGGATCGAGAACAGGATGGTGACGATGGTGGTGCCGAGTGTGCGCTGCATGGCTGTCCCTCGAGCGCTGATCGTGTCGAGGGGGATCGTAGACGCCGTGCGGCCCGCCCGCCGCGCGAGCGGTGGGATCAGGCGGTGAGCGTGAGGGCGAGGAGCGCACCGACGCACGTGGCGATCACGGCGATGGCGAGCACGTAGGCCGTCGTCGGCCGATCGATCACCGAGCTCTTCGCGGTGCCGCTCACGGCGCCGCGCGGTCGTCCGGCGCGGGTTGTTCGACCGTCGTGAGATCGTGACCGGCACGCGCGCCTTCCGGCGCGCCGACGGACGGGTGCTCGTGGTCGAGTTGACGGGTATCCCGCTCCTCGACGCGGAGGGGATGGTGGCGCGGGTCGAACTCGTCCTCGTGGTGCCGACGGTCCGGGCCGGCGCGATCGAGGATCGACCGCGACACGACACGCGCGTCCAGCATCTCGTCGATCGATGCTCGCTCGACGCGTGCGAACGCGAGATCCTGGAACTCCTCGCCACCGGCCAACGGGTGGCGACGATCGCGCGGCGTCTCCACGACGCCCCGGGCACCGTGCGTAACCGGCTCTCGGGCATCGACGCGAAGGTGGGGGGTGGCCGGACAGATCGAACTCGTCGAGGTGCTCACCGGTGACCGGGATCCGATCGCCGGCGGGGGGCGTGAGCGACGGACGGGTGCCGACCGGGTCGACGCCGCACGGCTCCGATCGGGCGGCCGGCTGAGCGCCGGACCCGGATGGGCCACCCTGGGCGGGGTCCTCTACACTCGGGCTCCGCACCACCTGCGCTCGTAGCTCAACGGATAGAGCATTTGACTACGGATCAAAAGGTTGGGGGTTCGAATCCCTCCGAGCGCGCTCAACCGATCCGCCCCGGGTTCTGAGCCGGGGCGGTGGCGCGTCAGATCCCGTAGTCGACGACGACGGGTGCGTGGTCGGACCAGCGTTCGGCGTACGACGGGGACCGGTCGACCCACGCGGCGGTCGCCAGCTTCGCCAGTGCGGGGGTGGCGATCTGGTAGTCGATGCGCCAGCCCGCGTCGTTGTCGAACGCCTTCCCACGGAACGACCACCACGAGTAGGGGCCGTCCTGGTCGGGGTGGGCGGCCCGCACGACGTCGACCCAGCCGAGGTCGTCGAACCAGCGGTCGAAGTACGCGCGCTCCTCGGGGAGGAAGCCGGCCGAATTCAGGTTGCCCTTCCAGTTCTTGAGGTCGGCCTCCCGGTGGGCGACGTTGAGGTCGCCGGTGAGGAGCACGTGCCCGCCCTCGTCGCGGAGTTCGGTGAGCCGTGCGGTGGCGGCCTCGAACCACGCCAACTTCTCGGCCATCTTCGCCGGCGACTCCTCGTCGCCGGTGTGGGCGTACGCGGAGATGACGGTGAGTCGCTTGCGCCTGCCGGTCCGGATGTCGGCCTCGACCCACCGACCGTTGCCGGTGAACTCCCCGGTGCCGCGGCCGTCGTGGGTGCGGGTGATGGGGAGTCGGCTGGCCACGGCCACGCCGGCCCGGCCCTTCGCGCTGCTCTCCGCGTGCACGACGTGCCAGCCCTCGCCCATGAGGTCGGCGACCATCTCGTCGGGGGCCCGCACCTCCTGGAGCGTCACGATGTCGGGCGCGCACGCCGCCACCCAGTCGTGGAGACCCTTGCGGGCCGCGGCCCGCAGTCCGTTCACGTTCACCGTGGCGATGCGCATCGGGGGATCGTGCCACGCCGACCAAGGCGCGGGCCCGCTCAGACGGGCTCGACCGCCACCCGCGTGTCGGAGTAGGCGACGCCGCCGCCCCAGTCGGTGAGGCGGCTGTTCGTGAGCACGTTCACGACGGTGCCGCCCGAGGCCTCCGCCCACCAGCCCCAGGGGATCGCGACGACGCCGGGTCGGAGCCGCTCGCTGATCCGGACCGGCAGCACCACCGCACCCCGGTCGTTGCGGACGCGCACCGTCGCACCCTCGCCGACCCCGAGCGCCGCGGCGTCGGTCGCGCAGCACTCGAGGAACGGACCGCCCTCGCGGCCGCCGTGGTTCGGGAGGTGCGAGTAGGAGGAGTTGAGGAACCGGGTGTGGTGCTTCGGCGTGAGCAGGCGGAACGACCAGCGGTCGCCCGCCTCGCGCGCCTCCTCGTCACCGAGGTACGTGGGCAGCGCGGGCTGGCCGAGGGCGACGGCCGCGCTCGACACGAACTCGACCCGACCGGTGGCGGTGGGGAAGGTCCCGTCACCGAACGGGCGCCCGTCCTCCGGGTAGGGCACCCGCAGCACCCGCTCGGTCCGCAGCCGGTCGAGGTCCACGGTGGGGAGCGCGTCGCGCAGGATCGTGAGGTCGTCGGCCCGCAGGGCCGGATCGTCGAGGCCGAGCGCCGCGGCGAGACGCCGCATGAGTTCGGTGTCGCTGACCGACCCGCCGACCGGCGCGATCGCCGGTTCGTTCCAGGTCAGGTACAGGTGCCCCCACGGTGGGTTCACGTCGATCTGCTCGATCTGGGTGGTGGCGGGCAGCACGATGTCCGCGTACCGGGCGGTGTCGGTGAGGAACTGCTCGTGGACGACGGTGAACAGGTCGTCGCGCGCGAGGCCGCGCCGTACGCCCTCGACGTTCGGCACGCTCACCATGGGGTTCGTGTTCCAGACGACGAGGGCGTGGATCGGCGGGTCGAGCGTCGGGTCGGCCAACCAGGTGCCGAGCCGCACCTCGTCGAGCACGCGACCGGGTCGGGTGCGCAGGTGCGTGGCCGTGAGGGCGTCGTCGTCGACGACGCGACCCGTCCACGACCCGACGCTGCGCGCGAACCCGCCGCCCCGCTCGCGCCAGGCGCCCACGAGCGCGGGGAGGCAGGCGAGCGTGCGGAAGAACATGCCACCGTGCTCGTGGTGCTCGGCGCCGATGAGCGTGCGGATGGCGGCCGGTCGGGTCGTCGCGTACTCGCGGGCCAGGTCCTCGATCACCGTCGGTTCGAGTCTGCAGATCGCCCCGGCCCATGCGGGGGTGGCGGTATCGACGTGCCGGCGCAGTTCGTCGAACCCGTGGGTGTGGGCCGCGACCCACTCGGCGTCGTGGAGGCCGTCCCGGATGATGACGTGCATCATCGCCAGCATGAGCGCGACGTCGGTGCCCGGCAGGGGTTGCACGAACTCGTCCGCGGCCTCGGCCGTGGTGGTGCGGATCGGATCGATGACGATGATCCGTGCGCCCTGCGTGCGTGCGGTCTCGATCGTGGGCCAGAGGTGACGGTTCGTGAGTCGGGTGTTCGAGCCCCAGATGATGACGAGGCGCGAGTGCTCGAGCTCGAGCGGATCGAGGGCGAGCTTCGTCCCGTTCGTGACCTCGACCCCGGCCCCGGCGACCGCGCCGCAGAGCGCGCCCTGCAACTGCGAGACGCCGAGCGCGTTCCAGAGGCGATAGGGGGCGAGCATGGCGAGGAGGCTCTGGTTGCCGGCCCCGCTGAACGGGACCACGGCGTCGGGCCCGTGCTCGTCGATGACCCGGCGGAGGTTCGTGGCGATCTCGGCGAGCGCGTCGTCCCAGGTGATCGGTGCGAACTCGCCCGACCCCTTCGGGCCGGTGCGCCGCAGCGGGGTGAGGAGCCGATCGGGGCTGTGCACGCGGTCGAGGAACCGGTTGACCTTCGGGCACAGTTCGCCGCGGCTGTACGGGTGGTCGGGATCGCCGCGCAACGACACGGCGACGCCACCCTTGACGGTCACCACCCAGCCGCACGAGTCGGGACAGTCGTGGTGGCACACCCCGTGGATCGTGCGACGGTCGGCGGTCGCGGTCATGGGCGCAGGCTAGGGGAACGCCCCGGTGTCGGGTGGGGGGTTCAGCGACCGGTCGGGCCGGCGGCGCCGGTTGCCCCGGACGCGCCAGCGGGTTCGATCGGTCCGAGCGCGCCGATGCGACCCAGCTCGCGGGTGAGCCACCGGGCGACGAGGCGCGCGCTCTCGTCGCGGTAGTGCAGGCCGTCGGGTCGGAGCAGCACGCCGTCCATGCGGGTCAGGCAGCGGGTCGGGCCACGACGGCAGATGAACCGCTCGAGGTCCACGAGCCCGACGCCGGGGTCGGCCGCGGCGTACCGACGGATCGTCGCGTTCTGGCACTCGCTCTGGTCGATCGCTCCGACCGCGTACGACGACAGGGAGATCGGAGCGGTCGTGACGACGAGGCGCGCGCCGGTGCCCGTGAGGGTCGCGCGTGCCTCCTCGAGCCCGTCGCGGGTCCAGCGGCGGTAGGTGGGATCGCACGGCGTGAACCAGCCGGCCCCACGGTTCCCGGCGATCGACCCCGCGTCGCCGAGCAGGAACAGGACGGTGTCCGGTCGGAACTCGCGCACGGCCCGGTCCCAGTGGACGGTGCAGTCGACCGCAGCGTGACCGGCACCGAGCTCGGCCCCGCGCTCGAGGTCGACGGTGGGGAAGTGACAGGCGGGGAAGGCGGCGTTCAGGGTGGTCGTGGCGGCCTCGGCGTCACGTGGTTTGAAGCCCTCGTCGCCGAGGAACCACCCGATCGAGTTACCGACGACCATGAGGCGGGTCGTCCCTTCGCGTTGCGCGGCCCGCGCCGCTGCGGCCCGGGCGGAGGAGGCGTCGACCCGCGCGATGCGGCGATCGGGCGCGGCCCGCATGGTCGACCCGAACGCGAGGGCCACGAGCACCGCCGCGCTCACGGGCGTGAGCCATCGGAGGGTGCCGGTCGACCAGCGGCGCTGCCGGATCGGCTGCTCGACGAGGTGGTACGACGCGAGCGCGATGGCGGTCGTCACCGAGATGCGGAGCGCGAGCAGCGGCCACCCGTCGAGCCCGGTGCGACGCGGGTCGAGGAGCACGTAGACGGGCCAGTGCCAGAGGTACAGCCCGTAGGACACGAGCCCGGCCCCGACGAGCGGTCGCCACGAGAACGCACGGGCCACCGGGCCCGGGTTCGGGTGGGCCGCGGCGGCGATCACCGCGGTGGCGCACACGCCGCACAGCAGGAGGCCGCCGGCGTAGAGGCCCTGACCCTCGAGCCGCCACCAGCACACGGCGAGGACGGCGAGTGCGACGACGGCCGTCGCCTCGAGTGCGAGGCGGGCACCGTCCCGACGGACCGGCCCGCGCCAGATGAGCCAGGCGGCGAGCGCCGCTCCCATGAGGATGGCCGCGGCCCGGGTGTCGGTGCCGTAGTAGATGCGCACCGTGGCCTCGGACGTGAACCAGAACCACAGCGCGAGGGCCGCCGAGGCGGCGACGAGCACGCCGCAGACCACGAGGACGGTGCGGGCCCACTCGCCGGCCCGGCGTCCGACGAGCAGGCCGAGACCGACCACGATGAGCGGCCAGAACACGTAGAACTGCTCCTCGATCGCGAGGCTCCACGTGTGCGCGAGCGGTGACGGCGAGGTGAACAGCGTCCAGTAGTCGAACCCGCCGAGCACGAAGCGCCAGTTGGCGACGTACCCGAGGGTCGCGAGGAAGTCGCCGCGGATGCGTGCGAGTTCGTTCGGCTCGGCGATGAACGCCGCGTAGATCGCGACCACCGCGAGCATGAGGAACAGTGCGGGGAGGAGGCGTCTGGCGCGGCGGGCCCAGAACGGACCGAGGGCGATCCGCCCGGTGCTCGTGCCCTCGGCGAGCAGCAGGGAGGTGATGAGGAAGCCGGAGAGGACGAAGAAGAGGTCGACGCCGAGGTACCCGCCCCGCAGCATCCCGCCGTGGAACAGGAGGACGGCGATGACGGCGGCGCCGCGCACGCCGTCGAGGGCGCGGATGTGACGAGCGGTCGGGGCGGCCGCCGGGGGACGGTGGGGGGTCGGGGTGTCGGTCACCCGAGCCGAAGGGTCTCGAGCGGCTCGAGCTTGGCCGCACGTCGAGCCGGGTAGAGCCCGGCGAGCACCGAGACGACCATGGCGAGGATGATGCCGGCCGGCGGGATCCAGCGCTGCAGCACGAAGACCCAGCCCGACAGCCAGACGCCCACGAGGATCGCGAGCGCCCCGACGAGCACCCCGAGGATCCCGCCGAGGAAGCCGACCACCATCGCCTCGAGGAGGAACTGCTGGGCGATCGTGCGCCGGGTGTGGCCGAGGGCCCGGCGGATGCCGATCTCGGTGGACCGCTGGATGACGGAGATCGACATCACGTTGGCGATGCCGATGCCGCCGACGATGATCGCGAGCAGCCCCATCGACGCGACGATGAGTTGCAGCTGCTTGTCCGACTGGGCGGCGAGCTGCAGCGCCTCCGCCTGGATCTCGGTGCCGACCTCGTCGGGACCGCCGAGCGAGATGGCGGTGCGCAGCGTGTCGGCGGTCGCCTGCTCGGTGCCGTCGGCTGACCGGACGTAGAGCTTCGTCGGCTGGATGTCCTCCTTGACGAAGTCGCGGTCCGCCGCCGAGAACGGGATGAACGCCGCGTTGTCGAGGGTGGGGTCGAGTTCGACCTTCCCGAGGACGCCGATCACGCCGTAGGGCTTGCCCGCGAGGTCGACCGTCCGGTTCTCGCCGGGGAGGTACCCGATCTCGTCGGCGAGGCCCGACCCGATCACGGCCGCCCGCGCCTTGACGTCGGCGTCGGCGTCGCTGATCCAGCGCCCGCTCACCATGTCGACCTCGAGGACGAACGGGAGACGCGTGTCAGCGGCGAGGACCGGGATCGGGGTGGTCTCGTACTTGCGGCGCGCCTTCTCGTAGGGGCTCACGGTGATGTCGGTGAGCTGGACGACGGCGGACACCTTCTCGACCGTCTGGACCTGCTCCGCACGTCGGGTCGCGTCGACCGGGAGCTTCGGCTTCTCGGACCCGAAGGAGGACGCGGCGGTCGCGGTGATGAGGTTCGTCCCGAGTTGGGCGACCTTGCGCTTGAGGTCACCCTTGGCGGAATCCGTGAGGCCCACGGCGGCGACGATCGCGGCCACGCCGATGACGGGACCCATGAGCAGCAGGAGCGTACGGACCTTCCGAGCGAGCAGGCCGCCCACGGCGACGCTGACGAGGTCCCGGAAGTTGCGGGAGATCACGCGCGCACCTTCCGGTCGTCGCCGACGATCTCGCCGTCGTGCATCGAGATCCTGCGGTCGGCCCGGTCGGCGACGCCGAGGTCGTGGGTGACGAGCACGACGGCCCGTTCCGGGGAGCGCAGCGACTCGAAGATCTGCATCACGTTCTCGGCGTTCTTGGAGTCAAGCGCGCCCGTCGGCTCGTCGGCGAGCACGATGATGGGGTCGGTGACCAGGGAACGGGCGAGCGCCACCCGTTGCTGCTCGCCACCGGAGAGCTGCACGGGCCGGTGGTCCCAGCGCTGACCGAGCCCGACGCGCTCGAGCGCCTCCATGGCCTTGTCGTGCCGTTCGTTCGGCTTCATGCCGCGGTACAGCAGGGCGGTCTCGACGTTCTGGAGGGCGCTGAGGTGCCCGATGAGGTGGAACTGCTGGAAGACGAATCCGATGGTGCGGCCGCGCAGTCGGGTCCGGCTCGTGTCATCGAGGGTGGTGATCTCCTCGCCGGCGATGCGGATCGAACCCGACGAGGGGAGGTCGAGGCACCCGAGGAGGCCGAGCATCGTGGACTTCCCGGAACCCGACGGGCCGACGATGGCCATGAAGTCGCCCGGCATGATGCGCAGGGAGACCTCACGGAGCGCGTAGACCTTGACCTCGTCGCCGTAGACGCGCGAGACGTCGGTGAGCTCGAGGAAGGGCTCGGTGCCCTCCGGGGCTCTCAGGTCCGGGTCGGTCACTGGGCCGCGCTCGTGACGGAGACCACGACGAGCTCGTCGCCCTTGAGGCCCTTGGTGATCTCGACGTACTCGTCCTGGGCGAGGCCGAGCTCGACCTCGACCCGCTTGAGTCGGCCCTCGTCGTTCACGATGCGCACGAAGTTGCCGGACCCGGACTTCAGCACGGCGGCGATCGGGACGGCGAGGACGTTCTTGCGCTCGGCCAGCGTGACGTCGATGCTCACGCTCGCGCCGTCGACGTTCGGCAGCTCGCCGGTGGCCGACACGATGCCCTCGTACACCTCGGACTTGTCCGATCCGACGGTCGCGGAGTCGTCGAGGGCGGTGATGATGCCGGGGTACTGCGTGCCACCGGCCTCGAGCTGGATCTGGGCCTCCATGCCGAGTTCGATCTTCGCCCGCTCGGTGCCGGAGAGCTTGAGCTTCACGCTGATGGCGGGCTCGGTGAGGTCGAGCACCGGCGAACCCTGCAGGACGAACTCCCCGGCGTCCACCGCGACGGTCCCGACCCGAGCGGGCCAGTTCGCGACGATCATGTCGGACGGGAAGAAGATGACGTCGTCCGAGAACGTGCGCATCGGGATGGTGACGCTCGAGGTCCCGGCCCGCATGATCACGATGCCGGACAGCACCTGGTAGTCCTGACCCGGGGTCGCCGAACCGCCGACCTGGAAGTTGATGGTGGTGTCCTCGACCATCGGCTGGGTCGCCGTGATCGTGAAGGTGGTCGTGCCGCCCTCGCGCACCGAACCCCCGCCCAAGATGTTGAGCTCGGGCACGTCGCCGGACTCGACGGTGATGGAGGCCTGGGACGGGGATCCGATCGTGTACGGCTGCGGGTCGATGTCGGGGTCGGAGACGATCGTCGTCGTGAGGATCTCGTCGGGCTCGACGTTGTCGTCGGTGCGCGGCGTGATCGTGAACGTGGTCTCGGTCTGGCCGGCCCCGAGTGTGACGTAGTCCTGCGTCAGCGGCCGGTAGTCCTCGTTGACCGTCATCGAGCCGCCGATGCGGACGAAGATGTCCAGCCCGCGGTTGAGCTCGAGGGTGGAGCGGAGCCGGAAGGTCGCACCCTGACCCTCGTTCACCTTGGCCGAGTCGGCCGAGATGGTGATGACGGGCGTGCCGGTGTCGTCGTCCTCGATGGTGACCGTGGCGCGGTCGGTCGGACCGACCACGAAGTTCGGGTCGTTGCCGAACTGCACCTGGATGACGACGGTGATCTCCTCGTCGTCCTCCACGATGCGGTCGTCGAAGATGTCGGTGCAGAACTGCTGGGAGGTCTGCCCGGCGAGGATGGTGATGTCACCCTCAAGGGTCTTGTAGTCGCCGTTGCGGGCGCTGTCGGCGCCGTTCGCGTCGCCCTGGATCTGCACCGGCACGATGGTGTCCCGGGAGGGTGCGACGTCGGCGGTCACCGTCCAGCACGCGGTGTCCCCGCTCGGGCTCTCCTGCACGGTCGGGGTGCTCGTGGCGATCTCGATGATCGGCTTCTCCGGCGTACCCCCGCGGCGGAAGGCCGCGAGTGACGCCTGCACCCGGCCGCGGCGGGCCGGCGGGATCGGACCGACCTGCGTCGAGCCGTCGGCGGCCACGGAGGTGGCGGTCGAGAGGATGGTGGCCACGGCGGAGCCGCGTCGGCCGGTGCGGTAGCCCGCGCTGTTGCCGGTGATCGCGATCTGGACCGTCTCGTCGGTCTCGGGCTTCGCGCCGCCGTAGCCGTACTTCGCCTGCCACCGGGCGAGCGCCGAACGCGTCTGCTCGGTGTAGGTGCGGTCGACGCGACCGGGGCTGAAGCCGTCGGCCGAGAGGATCTTCTCCAGCTGGAGCACGTCGGGGCCGTCGGAGCCGACGTCGAGCGTGCGGAAGAACGAGAAGTCACCCGGCACGGCGACGGCGGCCCGGCCGTCGAGCGCGAACGGGACGTCGCCGACGTTGACCTCCTGGCCGTCGTCGACGTTCATCTCGCTCACCCGCCCGTCGGTCGGGGCGTTGATGGTCTGGGTCTTCTCGCGGCGGAGCTCGCCGTTCACCGAGAGGATGTCCTGCAGCGTCTGGCGCGAGACGGGCTGCGGGGTGATGGCCGACTCCTTCGCCGACTCCCCGCCGCACCCGGCGAGCAGCGCGAGCGTGACGGTGATGGCGCCGACGACGGCGAGGGGACGCTTCGACATGGAGGGGGCTCCTGGTCAGTTGTCGTTGAACAGCCCGTTCTGGGCCGAGCACTGGTTGAGGTCACGACTGTTGATCGTGCCGTCGGGGGACGAGAACTGGGTCGGCGTGATGAGGCCGATCTCGTTCGTCGTGGTCTCCACGGTCCAGCCCCGCTTCTCGAGGCAGGGCTTGAGCTTGAGGAAGCCCTTGTTCCGTTCCTTCACCTGCTTGGGGGAGAGCTTCGTGCGGACGCTCTGGAACTCCTGGAGGATCTGGATGATCCCGGTGCGAGAGGCGCACTTCGAGAGGATCGCCACGTACTCCGGATCCTGGAAGGCCGGGTTCGACCGGTCGAGCAGGTTGCCGCGGACCTTGTCACCGTTGGCGGTCAGGCAGGAGGAGAAGTTCGCGTAGGCCTCGAAGAGGCGCTGCTCCACCGGGCGGTTGTCGACGTTCTGGGGCACCGCCCCGTCGGCGCCCGTGCCGGTGCCGATCGGTTGCCCCTTGGCAGCCTGGGCCTTGAACTTCTTGACCTGCTTCGGCGTCAGGACCTGCACGTCCTCGGGACTGCGCACCACCACGGTGGAGGAGCCGGTCCCGCCGCAGGCGCCCAGCAGGAGCGCGGCGGCGACCACGAGACCCCCGGCGCTCCGTCGTCCTCGATGCCTCGCCATGGTGCACGGCCCCCCGGGTGCCCAGTGATGGTCGGGGCACGTTACCGGGCCGGGCCCACGGATCCCCATCGCCCCACGGTCCGGCCGATCCCGGGCGCGGACGGGCCCCGGGGCGCTCTCGCACCCCGGGGCCCGTCGGCAGGACCGGTGAGAGCGGTGGATCAGCCGTTGATGAGGTTCGGCGGCGTGAACGAGGCGGTCTCGCCGTTGAAGTCCTGGAGCTCGCTGATGCCCGCGAAGTACCCGGCCGAGATCGAGTACTGGACGAGGGTGAAGTTCTCACCGAGGAACCAGTCGTTCTTGATGTCGGACACGAACTCGGCGCCGTCCGGCATGAGGCCGAGGCCCTCCATCGTGGTCGTGCGAGCCGACTCCATCACCGCGAGGCGGTTCGGGGCCTCGGCCGACTCCAGGATGTGCTGGAGCGCGGCGCCGGCCGTCCACCCGTAGGCGACGATGCCGTTCGTCGGGTCGGTGGTCGACTCGGCGTACTGCTTGATCTTCTCCTTGTACAGCTTCATCGCCGCGTTCTCGACGAGCTGCGGGTTCGCCGGGTCCATGAGCGGCGAGACGCTGATGACCCCGTCACCGGCCGGGCCGGCGATGGTCATGAGGGTCTTGGACGTGCAGGTGCCGGACATGTACGTGAGCGGCTTCCAGCCGGAGGCCGCGACGTTCTTGAGCGCGTCGGGGCAGGCGAGCAGGGTCGCACCGAGCACGAGCACGTCGGCCTTGGTTGCCGCGAGGGTGGTGACCTGCGACTTGGTGTCCGGAGTTTCCGGGTCGTACTGCGCGACCTTGACGACCTTGAGCTTCGTCCCCTTCACGAGGGAGGCGAGCGTCTCGGAGTACGCCGCACCGAAGTCGTCGTTCGCCCGCAGCACCGCGATGGTCGCCTCGGGCTTCTCGGTCTCCAGGTAGTCGACGAGGGCCTTCATCTCGTCCGGGTACGGGACGAGGAAGGTGCCGAGCAGCCACGGGTACGCACGGTTACCCCAGGCCGGGGAACCGGTGGCCGCGAGCAGGCTGGGCACGCAGGCCTCGTTCACCGCGTCGCGGATGGCGAGGTTGTTCTTCGTGCCGACCACGTTGAACAGACCGAACACCTCGTCGTCGAGGAGCGACTGCACGTTCGCCACGGTCTTGGCCGCCTCGTACGCGTCGTCCTTGGCGACGAGTGCGACCTTGTACTTCTTGCCCGCGATCTCGACGCCCCCGAGTTCGTTGTTCATGTACTCGAGGTAGGCCTGGGAGCCGGCGAGGATCTCCTTGAAGGCGGAGTAGATGCCGGACTGCGGGAGGCTGGTGCCGAGGGTGATCGTGTCACCCTCGATCGTCACCTTCGCAGGGTTGGTCGGGCACTTCGAGGTGTCGATGGCTCCCGACTTCGAGCCCCCGCCCCCGCCGTCGTCGTCGCTGCGACCTCCGCCGCACGCGGCGAGGACGAGCGCGAGGACCGCCAGGAGCGCGGTGAGCGTGATGAACCGGCCGGAGCGGCCGGTCGTGGATCGGTGCATGGTCTTTCCTTTCGTGGGTGGTGCGCGGTGGTCAGGAGCCGACGGATGCGCCGAGCGGCTCGGGGGTGGAGCGACGCCGGGTGGCGATGCGGTGCAGGAGGCGTCGGAACCCGCCGACGATGCCGTCCGGGAGGAAGTACATGAGCACGATGAGCATGATGCCGAAGATCGCGGGCGAGAGCACCTCCTTGCCGCTGAGGAATCCGGACAGGAACGGCGGATCGGCGACGAACTGGGTGGTGCGGTCCTGGATCATGACGACGAGGAACCCGCCGATGAGTGGTCCGAACACCGTGGCGGTGCCGCCGATCACCACGGCGACCAGGAACAGGATGGACAGGTTGAACGTTCCGATCTTCTCGGCGTTGGCGATGCCGGTCACCTGCACCGAGAGCGCCCCGGCCACCCCGGCGTAGAGCGCGCTGAGCGCGAAGGCGAGCACCTTGGTGCGGGCCAGGTCGACGCCGACGGTCGTGGCCGCGTCCTCGTGGTCGCGCACGGCGATGAGGGCACGTCCGAACCGACCGCGCACGATGCACCAGACGCCGAACAGCAGACCGAGCGAGATGGCGAGCGCGATGTAGAAGCCCCACTGATCGGGCTGCAGGCCCCCGGGCATCCAATCGGGTGGGCGCAGCGAGGCCGAGGGGACCCGGACGAGGTTCGTGCCGCCGACCCCGCGGACGAACTTCTTCGTGAGGTCGGGGAACACCACGGCGAGCCCGAGCGTGACGAGCGCGAGGTACAGGCCCTTGACCCGCAGCGCCGGGATGCCGACCGCCACGCCGACGACGAACGCGAGGGCCGCGGCGACGGGGAGGGTCGCGAGCAGCGACCAGCCGTGGTCGCTCACGAGGATCGCCGTCGTGTACGCGCCGATCCCGAAGAACGCACCGTGACCGATCGAGACCTGGCCGTTGTACCCCGTGAGCAGGTTGAGGCCCATCGCGGCGATCCCGAAGTAGATGGCCATCGTCCAGAGCCGGACGTCGGCCGGCGCGTGCTGCTGTGGGAACCAGATCAGGTACGCCAGGACGACGAGGCCGACGACGGTCCCGATGATGAGGCGCTGACGCCGGGCCCGCTCGGCCATCAGACCCGCTCCACCTTCACGTGACCGAACAGGCCCTGGGGCCGGAGCAGCAGCACGATGAGGATCAGCCCGAACGGCACGATGATCTCGATGCCGGCCAGCGCCGGGACGTACTGGCGGGTGAGGGCGTCGGCGATGCCGATGATGAGCCCGCCCACCACCGCTCCGATCGGACTGTCGAACCCGCCGAGCGCGACTCCGGCGAAGGCGAACACGAGGATGCCCTGCATCGATCCGGCGGTGAGTCCGCTGGTCGTCGGCACGACGAGCGCGCCGGCGAGGCAGCCGAGGGCGGCGGCCAGACCCCAGCCGAGCATGAGCATGGTGGCCGCGGACACGCCGAGCAGCCGCGCCGAGTCGGCGTTCGACGCGACGGCGCGCAGCGCGAGGCCGACCTTCGTCCGCTGGAGTAGGGCCCACAGGAGCAGGCACTCGACCGCGAGGACCGCGATGAGCACGAGCGTGTCGGATCGGAGACTCACCCCGCCGAGGAGCCAGTTGCGGTCCGGGTACGCCCGGGGCAGGGCCTTGGCCTCGACCCCGAAGAACAACTGCGCGAGCGCGTTGAACGCGAGGAACAGCCCGATCGTCACGATGACGAGCACGAGGGGGGAGGACTGCTCGAACGGGCGGATGACGATCCGCTCGATGAGTGCACCGCCGATGAACGCGAGCGTCATCGAGACGATGATGGCGAGCCACACCGGGAGCCCGAGCCGGGTGAGCTCCCAGGTGACGTAGGTCGAGAACAGCGCCATCTCGCCCTGCGCGAAGTTGAGGATCCCGGTGGTGCGGAAGATCAGGACGATGGCGAGACCCAGCGACGCGTAGATCACGCCGTTCTGGATGCCGTTCATGATCTGGCTCAGGAAGACGGTCATCAGATCCCCAGGTACGCCTTGCGGACATCGTCGTTGCCTGCGAGTTCCGCGGCCGTCCCCTCGACGACGATCTCCCCGGTCTCGAGGACGTATCCCCGGGTGGCGATCGCGAGCGCGAGGGTGGCGTTCTGCTCCACGACGAGCATGGAGGTGCCGAGGTCGCGGTTCATCTCCCCGAGGGTGCGGAACAGACCCTGGGTGATGATCGGGGCGAGCCCGAGCGAGGGTTCGTCGAGCAGCACGAGGCGCGGCCGGGCCATCATCGCCCGGGCGATCGCGAGCATCTGCTGCTCGCCCCCACTCATCCCCCCGGCCTGCTGCTGGCGTCGTTCGGCGAGCCGCGGGAACATCGCGTACCAGCGCTCGAGGTCGGCACCGACGTCCTTGTCCCGGCGGGTGTACGCACCGAGCCGGAGGTTCTCCTCCACCGTGAGGTCGGTCACCGTGCCCCGGCCCTGCGGCACGTGGGCGACGCCGGCGCGTGCGACCTGCTCGGGGCGGGCGCCGGCGATCGGGTTCCCGTCGAAGGTGACCTCGCCCGAGGTCTCGACCATGCCGCTGAGGGCCCGCAGGGTCGTGGTCTTGCCCGACCCGTTCGCGCCGAGGATCACCACGACCTCGCCCTCGTCCACGTGGAAGTCGATGCCGCGCAGGACCTCCACCGGTCCGTAGCCGGCGCGCAGGGCTCGCACCTCGAGCAGGCTCACGTGCCCTCCCGGTCGTCCGGGTGCCCGAGGTAGGCCTCGATGACCCGAGGATCGCCGCTGATGGCGGCCGGCGTGCCCTCGGCGATCTTCGAACCGAAGTCGAGCACGACGATCTTCTCCGAGATCGCCATGACCATCTGCATGTGGTGCTCGACGAGCAGCACCGACATGTCGAGCTCGGTATGGAGCGTCCGGATGAGCTCGGCGAGTTCGTCGACCTCGGAGTGGGTGAGGCCGGCCGCCGGCTCGTCGAGCATGAGCATGCGGGGTCGCGCCGCGAGCGCCCGGGCCAGCTCGACCCGCTTGAGCGTCCCGTACGGGAGGCCGGCGGCGTGGTGGGGCGCGAGGTGGGCGAGACCGAGGCGCTCGAGGACCTCGAGGGCCTGGCTCCGACGGACCTGTTCCCGCTCGCGCTGCGCGTGCGCTCCGAGCATGACGTTCTCGAGCACGGTGAGCGCAGGGAACAGCGCGAGGTTCTGGAACGTGCGCGTGATGCCGTGGGTGGCGATGCGGTGCGCGGGCTCGCCGAGGAGGTCGGTGTCACCGAACCGGATCGTGCCCGCCGTCGGCTCGTAGAGCCGGCTCACGCAGTTGAAGAGCGTGGTCTTCCCGGCGCCGTTCGGGCCGATGAGGGCACAGATCTGACCCTCCTCGACGGTGAAGGAGAGGTCGGCCAGGGCGACGATGCCACCGAACTCGACCCGGACCTCGTCGACCGTGAGGCGCGCCGGCGCGCTCGTCCCCTGCACGGCATGGAACCTACCCGTCCGTCCGGGGCGCCGCTCGGGACGGTCGCGGCGTGGCGGGCGCGCCCGCGCGCGCGGCGGGTCACCCGATCGAGATGACGAAGTACGCCGGCGTCGCGCTCGAACTCACCGTGTAGGGGCGCTTCGAGTCCAGGTCGAGCACCCAGGCCATGTCGCCGGCGGTGTCGGTCTGCACGGTGGCCTGCAGGACGTGGTTCAGCGTCTTCGGGATGATGACGTTGTTGCCGGTGTAGGCCTGCGGGTCGTTCGGGTTCCCGAGGGTCGCGCCCGTGAAGGTGACCACGAGCGGCGTGCCCTTGATCGTGATCGGCTGGCCCTCGGTGTCGGTGAACGGCCCGGCCGCGTACGCCACCGACGCGTTCGGGGTCGACGGCGTGAAGTTGAACCGGATCGTGTCGATGCAGCCGCTCGCCTGCGGCACCACCCCCTGGAGGGTGGCCACCGTCGTGGAGGCCCCGCCCGGCGTATCGGTCGGCCCGGTCGTCCCCGAGAACGGGCACTGGGTCGTGGAGGTCGTGCCGTCGCCACCACCGTCATCGCCACCCGAGGAGCAGCCGAGCGGTACGAGCCCGAGGGCCACCACCGCCACCATCGCCGCCGTCCTGTGGGGGATCCTCATCACGCACCGTCCGTCGTCCGTCGTCCGTCGATCGGCGGTGAACCTAGCGCCTCGGGGACGACCCGACGGGGGTGCGCGGGTGGCAGAGTCTCCGGTCATGAGCGACGCATGCTGCGGGCCCACCCGCGACGCGGGGGCGGGCGACCCGGCCGGCGACCGGGTCGTCGCCGATCGGCCGGTGTCCGACGCGCCCGCACTCGGCGCGACGGCCCGCCCGACGCTCATCCGCCTCCCGGGCGGCGCGTTCCGCATGGGCAATGCGCGCGGGGACGCGTACCCCGGTGACGGTGAGGGGCCGGTGCACGAGGTCGAGGTGTCCCCGTTCCGGATCGCCCGCGACCCGGTCACGAACGAGGAGTTCGCGGCCTTCGTGGCCGCGACCGGGCACGTCACCGAGGCCGAACGGTTCGGCTGGTCCTTCGTGTTCGCCGGCCACCTGCCCGACGACTTCCCCGACACCCGGGGCGTCGTCGGCGCCGAGTGGTGGCGGCAGGTCCACGGCGCGGCCTGGTACTCCCCCGATGGCCCGCAGTCCGATCTGGCCGATCGGGATCGCCACCCCGTCGTCCACGTGTCCTGGTCCGACGCGCAGGCCTACTGCGCGTGGGGCGGGTACCGCCTTCCGACCGAGGCCGAGTGGGAGTACGCAGCCCGGGGCGGCCTCGAGGGGCGGGCCTTCCCCTGGGGCGACGACCTCGAACCCGGCGGCGAGCACCGCATGAACGTGTTCCAGGGCGACTTCCCGGCGGGGGACACCGGGGCCGACGGCTGGACCGGGCCCGCGCCGGTGGGCTCGTATGCCCCGAACGGGTTCGGACTCCACGACGTGACCGGCAACGTGTGGGAGTGGTGTGCCGACTGGTACGACCGCGAGGCCTACGCCACGAGCGTGCGCACCGATCCGACCGGACCGCCCACGGGCGAGCGACGGGTGATGCGCGGCGGCTCGTACCTCTGCCACGCCTCGTACTGCCGGCGCTACCGGGTCGACGCGCGCAGCGCGAACACCCCGGACGCGAGCGTGGGCAACCTCGGGTTCCGGGTCGCCGCCGACTGAGTCGGTTCCCTGACCGGCACGTCGTCGTGCGGGGGCCCTGGGTACTCCGACCCCCATGACGGTGCCGACCCGGATCCGCGGGACCTAGGTCCACCGGTCGGGCGCACTCCGGTCGACGCCGCGCGCTGCGGCGCCGTTCGCACAACGTCGCATCAACTCGGCCGCGCCCGCTGGAGGACGGGCGGTGGGTCCGCCGAAACCCCCGGTGTCCGCATCGACGACCGGGAAGAAGGCGATCCCCATGGGCCTCGCTCGTAAGCACATCATCCGTACCGCCATCGCTGCCGCGAGCGTCGCCGCGATCGCGGCCCCGGCGCTCGTCGCCGGCGCCGCGCCGAGCGGTCCGAGCGTCAAGGTGACGAGCCCCGCCATGGGGGCCACCGTCAGCGGAGCCGTCACCATCGTCAGCGACGGTGGCGCGGGCACCTACGGGTCGTGGACCCCGGTGAGCGTCTCCTTCCAGGTGGACGGCGCGACCGTCGGTTCCTCGACCGTGCGCACCGCCGTCGGGTGGTCGATCGTCTGGGACAGCACGCGGGTCGCCGACGGCTTCCACCAGATCACCGCGTCGGCGTCCGGCGCCAAGGGCCGCTCCTACCGTTCGTCGGCGATCAACGTGACGGTGGCGAACTCGACCGGCGGCGCCACAGCCGTCACCACGACCACGACCACGGTGGCGCCGACCACGACCACCACCATGGTGCCGACCACCACGACGACGACCACCCCGCCCGCCGCCAGCGGGACCTGGGGTGAGCACATGGGCGTGTCGATGATGGTGCTCAAGCCGGAGTACATCGACCAGACCGCCGCGCTGGGCGTGAAGTGGATCCGCATGTCGGTCGAGTCCGGCTGGGGCTTCGACCAGAACCTCATCACCTACGCCCATTCGAAGGGCCTCAAGGTGCTCCAGGCGTGCCAGAAGGGTGGGCACACCTACAGCGGCACGACCACCGACGTGGCCTCCTTCGCCACGTACTGCGCCTCGTGGGTGGACAAGGGTGTGGACGCCATCGAGGTCGGCAACGAGTGGAACCACATGCCGTTCTACAACTACAACGGCACCGGCTCACCCGACGCCACGGGTGCGTCCCAGGCGCGGTACTTCGACGCCACGGTCGCGGCGATCCGGGCCAAGTCGTCCACCATCCCGGTGATGAACTCCGGGTGGTCGCCGGAGTCCTCCCCCCGCCTGCCCCAGGAGATGATGGACAAGACCCTCGCCAACTCCGACGGCCGGATGAAGCAGGGCTCGACCATCGCCCACCACGGCTACGCGTACAACTGCGACTCCCCGCTGCGCTGCGCCTACCCGAACCGCCGGGACTGGAACACCTTCCTGGCCACCCAGGACGTGTACGCCGCGGCCAAGGCCCGCGGGTACGACCGGGGCGTGTGGCTCACCGAGCTCGGAGCGCCGTCGGGCAACGGCACCAACCTGTACAACGGCACGGCGTTCACCCCCGCCAGCCAGGAGCAGATGTACAGGGACTACCTCACCGGCATCGCCCAGATGCGCAGCGCCGGCACGCCGATCCAGGTGGTGTTCTTCCACACCATCAAGGACGGCCAGTCCGCCACCAACGCGGCCGAGCAGACCTTCGGGCTGTACGACCTCAACGGTGTGCTCAAGCCCGCCGGTGCCGTGGTGAAGAACCAGGCCGCCCTCGCCTGGTAGCCCGCCCGACGGCATCGACGAGCGGCCCCGGACCCGACCCGGGGCCGATCGTCGCGTCCGGGGCCGGGCCACGCGATCCCGCCGTACCGGCCCGGAACGGACACCTCCCCACCCGGACCCGGCGCGCGTGGCAGGCTCGTGGCCCCTGAAGGTTCTCCGACGAAAGGCGAGGCCGTATGACGCTCGGCGCATGGCAGGTCGGTGAGGTCGTCCTCACGATGCTCTGGTTCACCTGCTTCTTCATCTGGATCTGGCTGTTCATCTCCGTGGCGATGGACATCTTCCGCAGTCACGACATGGGTGGTGTGGCCAAGGCGCTCTGGATCGTGTTCGTGATCGCCCTGCCGCTGCTCGGCGTGCTCGTGTACCTGATCGCCCGCGGCGGCAAGATGGCCCAGCACAACATCGATGCGGCCAAGGCCCAGGACGCGGCGATGAAGGACTACATCCGGCAGGCCAGCGGCGGCGGCACCGCCGACGAGCTCGAGCGGCTCGCCGGACTCAAGGACAAGGGTGTGATCACCCAGGCCGAGTTCGACGCCCAGAAGGCCAAGCTGCTCGGCTGATCTGCCCGGACGCACCGTCGACGTCGGCGCCGCCGTCCCCCGGGACGGCGGCGCCCGTCGCGTCAGGACCGGCGCACCGTCCGGGGGCGGTTGGGGACTTCGGGCCCTTGCCGCCGCGGTGCCGAGCGTTCCACACTCGCCGTCCGCACGCGATGCACGCCGCCCCGGTGAGCGTGGCGTGCGGATCCGAGCCGCCGAGGAGGGGAGTGCCGATGGACCCGACCGTCGAGATCGACGTCACGGTCGTCACCAAGGGACGGGTGGAGGCCGATGCGGTCGACTACGCCCGTCGGAAGATCGACAAGACGTTGCGCCACGGTGCGACCCCGGCCCGGCGAGCGGTGATCCACCTCACCCACGAGCCCGATCCGGCCCGGGACCGACCGTTCGTGGCCGAGGCGACGATCGAACGGGACGGCGAGGCGATCCGGGCCCACGTCGGTGGCGACGCGATGCTCGAGGCGATCGACCTCCTCGACGACCGACTGCGTCGGCGCATCGACGAGTCGGAGAGCCGACGGCGGGCGCTCATCATGCGGCACCGGGATGACGGACCGGGGGAGTGGCGGCACGGCTCCGTGCCGGCCGAGCGGCCGAAGCACTTCGTGCGTCCCGTCGAGGACCGGGAGCTCATCCGGCACAAGTCGTTCGCCGTCGCGCAGCAGACGATCGACGAGGCGGTGTTCGACCTCGAGACCCTCGACCACGACTTCTTCCTGTTCCGGGACGAACGGACGGGGGCCGACGCTCTGGTCTGGCGACTCGACGGGCACTACGCGCTCATCGAGTCGGACGGGTCGGCACCCGCCCCGGACACGGTGGCCGAGGTCGAGGTTCGCCTCATCCCCGTGCCGAGGATCTCGGTCCCGGCGGCCGAGGAGATCCTCGACGGCGAGGACGTGCCCTTCGTGTTCTTCATCAACCAGGACACCGGCCGGGGCAACGTCGTGTACTGGCGGTACGACGGGCACTACGGGCTCATCGAACCGGCAGGCTGATCCGGGCCGGGCGGTGCGCGCGCAGGGTTAGCCTCGCGGCGTGTCGACCCCGACCGCGAACGTCCTGCTCATCACGCTCGACCAGTGGCGGGCCGAGTGCCTCGGTGCGCTCGGCCACCCGGCGGTCCTCACGCCGAACCTCGACCGACTGGCCGCCGAGGGCACGGTGTTCACCCAGCACTTCGCACAGGCCGTCCCGTGCGGACCGAGCCGGGCGTCGCTGCACACCGGGCTGTACGCGATGACGCACCGTTCGGTCCTCAACGGCACCCCGCTGGACGACCGGTTCACCAACCTCGCCCGCGAGGCGCGCGCGTTCGGGTACGACCCGGTGCTCTTCGGGTACACCGACACGAGCCCGGACCCGCGCCTGCTCGCGTCCGACGATCCGCGGTTGCGGTCCTACGAGGGCGTGCTGCCCGGGTACCGGGCGGTGCTCGACATGCCGGAGCGGGGCGAGCCGTGGCGGGCCTGGCTGCGCGCGCTGGGCTACGACCTCCCCGACGACGTCGAGGCCCACCGTCCGGTCGACGCCGCACCGCGCAGTCCGGCCGCCTACCGGGCGGAGCACTCGGAGGCCGCGTTCCTCACCGGGGAGGTGCTCCGTCATCTCGCCGACGCCGGGGACGCACCGTGGTTCGTCCACGCGACCTACCTCCGACCGCACCCTCCGTACTGCGCACCCGAGCCCTACAACACGCTCATCGACCCGGCCGACGTCCCGTTGCCCCACGCGCACCCCACGATCGAGGCCGAGATGGCGGTGAGCCCGATCGTCGCCGGCGCGCTGGCCATGGACTGGGTGCGGGCGCCCGAGGGTGAGACGGCGATCCGCGAGCTGCGGGCGACCTACTACGGGATGCTCGCCGAGGTCGACGCCCAGGTCGGGCGCCTGCTCGACGCCCTCCGGGCCCGCGACGACTGGGACCGCACCCTCGTGGTCGTGACCTCGGATCACGGCGATGAACTCGGCGATCACCACCTCACCCAGAAGCTCGGCTTCTACGACGGGTCGTACCGAGTCCCCTGCATCGTGCGCGACCCGCGGCCCGAGGCCGACCCGGGTCGGGGCGAGCGGATCGCGGCGTTCACGGAGAACGTCGACCTCATGCCGACGGTCCTCGACTGGCTCGGGGCCGCGATCCCCGCCCAGTGCTCGGGGCGATCGCTGCTGCCCCTCGTCGAGGGTCGCGAGCCGTCGGCCTGGCGTGACGCGGTCTTTTTCGAGTGGGACTTCCGCGATCCCGTCGGCCGGACCCCCGAACGCCTGCTCGGCATCCCGTTCGACCGGAGCGGTATGGCGGTCATCCGGGACGCCCACGGGAAGTACGTGCACTTCGCGGGGCTGCCGCCGCTGTTCTTCGACCTCGACGAGGACCCGCACGAGATGGTGGACCGCGCCGGCGACCCGGCGTACGCGTCCCGCATCCTCGAGTATGCGCAGGCCATGGTGACCTGGCGGCTCGAGCACGCCGACCGCACGCTCACCGGGCTCTTCGTGTGCCCGATGGGCGTGGTCGACGCCCGCGCCGCGGGTCCGCGCCACTGAGGCCGTCCACGGCCAGGAAGCCGTTGGATCGGATGGCCCCCGGCGCCGGAGCGGAGTGACCCACGTCACATCTGTGCCCCGACGGCGACCGGATCCGTGCCGGCCGAGACCCGCACGGGGCCGCGTCCTCCGGAGTTATCCACAGGGTCCCAGGTCCCGGAGCGTGCTGGCAGAACATGGAATCCAGCAGGCGGTTCGTCACACCTCGTCGGTATGGTCCCCTTGGGCGTGAGCGACTGCCGGCATCCGCCGGGCGGCGGTGATCGTCCCCTTCCCCGAACCCGGACCTGCTCGACGCGCGCCCGGAACGAGGGGGAGGAGCCGGCGGTGCCGACGGGCACCGCCACCGAAGGAGAGACCACCGACCATGAACGTCCGCTTCGTTCCGAGCGACGCCGGCGAGGTCCTCGGGGACGCCCCCGAGGTGCTCGACGGTCAGAGCCGCGAGCAGGCGATCGAGTCCCGACTCGATCACCCGCATGTGGTGCGGCCGATCGCCGCTGTCCCCACTTCCCCCCGTTCCACCTCGGCGCGCGCCCGACGGCGCATCGCCCGCCGGTCGATCGCCAGCCGCCTCAGCGGGCTGCGCGTCCCGGCCCCCCACCGCCGGGGCGCCTCGGCGGTCGCAGTCTCCGGGCTGCTCGTGGTCGGCCTCCTCGGCACGGCCACGGCGGCGGCCCTCATGGCACCCCGCGGCGAGCGAGTGCTCCCCCCGTCGGCGTTCCGGGCCGACCGACTCTCGGCGGCGGAGGCCGCCGCCCGCGCCTGGCGCGACGCGGAGATCGCCCGTGCCGTCATCGAGGAGGCCGCAGCGCGCCTCGACGCCGAGCAGGCGGCCTGGGAGCGCGGCCGGGCCACGGCAGCACTCGTCGCCACCGCCGGGCGCACCGGCGTCGACTGGGACGGCATCGCCGAGTGCGAGACCGCGGGCAACTGGCAGATGCAGGGTCCGCGCTACTCCGGCGGCGTCGGGTTCTACAACGGGACCTGGAACGCGTTCGGCGGACGGGAGTTCGCGCCGAACGCGGGGCTGGCGACCCGAGAGCAGCAGATCGTGGTGGCCGAGCGCGTCTACGACGAGTTCGGCCTGTCCGGTTGGGGCTGCAAGGCGCACGGCTGAGTCCGCACCCGGGTGCATGACGACGACGGGGCGTCCGGCACGGGCCGGGCGCCCCGCCCGCGTGGCGGCCGCTTCGTCCGTTCGCGCCGCCCACCCGTACCGTGCCCGCCATGACGACGGCCCCCGACTTCGAACTCGGCGCGTTCAGCGACGTCGGGCCGTGGGCGGTCGACCCGGCCGCGATGCCGTGGCTGGAGGAGGTCGGTCGGCTGCGGGCCGAGGTGCGTCGCGAGATCCCCCGTGCGCTCGCCCGACCCCGGGTCCCCCCGGTCGCCAGGCTCCTGCGGATCGTGGGTGCGATCGGAGGCGTGCTGCTGCGCTGGTACCTGCGCGACCGTCGTGGGGCGCGTTCCCGGGCCGCGCTCTCCGAGGGACTCCGGCGGGCATTCGAACGGCTCGGGTCCACCTTCATCAAGCTCGGCCAGATCATCTCCGGCGGTGAGGGGCTCTTCCCCGAGGAACTGGTGGCCCAGTTCCGGCTCCTGCGGGACCGCGTGGCCCCGGAGACCTTCGACGACGTCCGGGCGGTGATCGAGGCCGACATCGGCCGCCCGCTCTCGGCGGTCTTCGCGCACTTCGAGGAGACCCCGCTCGCGGCCGCCTCCATCGCCCAGGTGCACGCGGCGCGCCTCCACACGGGCGAGGAGGTCGTGGTGAAGGTGCAGCGGCCGCAGGTCGCCGCGCTCGTGCGGGAGGACATCACCACGCTGTCCTGGCTCGCGCCGTTCTTCGTCGGCCGCATTCCCGTCGCCGCGCTGGCGAATCCGCCGGCGCTCGTCGAACTGTTCGCCGAGACGATCCTCGAGGAGTTGGACTTCCGCCTCGAGGCCTCGAACATGCTCGACATCGCCGCGGTCCTGGCCCGCACCGACCAGCGGGCGATCATCGTGCCCCGCCCGCACCCGACCCTCGTCACGAAGCGGGTCATGGTGATGGAGCGCCTCTCCGGGTTCTCCTTCGATGACGTCGAGGGCATGCGGGCGGCCGGCATCGACACCGCGGCGCTGCTGCGGGCGGGCCTCATCTCCTTCCTCGAGGGCGCGTTGCTCTACGGCGTGTTCCACGGCGACCTGCACGGCGGCAACCTGTTCGTGCTCCCCGACGGCCGCACCGCGCTGCTCGACTTCGGCATCACGGGCCGCCTCGACGACAGCCAGCGGCTCGCCTTCCTGCGCCTGCTGCTCGGTGGGGCCGGCGGCGACGTGCGCAGCCAGCTCGAGGCGCTCCGGGATCTCGGCGCGTTCCCGCGGGACACCGACATCGACGCGGTGATCGCGGATCTCGAGCTCGACGGCCCGGTGAAGGACCCGACGAAGATGTCGGCCGACGAGCTCACGTCCGAACTGCGGGACCTCACCAAGAAGTTGCTCGGGTACGGCGCCCGGGCGCCGAAGCAACTCATGCTCTTCGTGAAGAACATGGTGTTCCTCGACGGTGCCACGGTCACGTTGGCCCCGGATCTCGACATCCTCGCCGAGATCATGCACGTGTTCATGTACTTCCAGGAGCACCACGGTGCGCGGCTCGCCGCCGAACTCGGTCTCGACCCCGAGCACCGGTTCGAGATTGACATGGGGTCCGTGCGTGGCGCGATGGGCATCGCCGACGAGATCGACTCGCTCACCTACGCGGACGTGAAGGCCCGCCGCGACCTCATCGCCCAGCGCATGCAGGGCCGGAAGCGGCGTCAGTCGGCGTAACGCAGCCCGGGCTCGAGCGCGGCGCGGATGTGTGCCGGCGCGCTCCGGATCGAGCCGCCGACGAACGGCGGATCGGGGTCGTACTCGATACCGAGTTGCACCATCTGGGCCAGGTCGTCGCCCGCGATGCGTGCGAGCAGCGCGAGCGACATGTCGATGCCGGCCGAGACGCCGGCCGCGGTCCAGTACTTGTCCGACTCCACGTACCGGCCCTCGACCGGAACGGCGCCGAGCCGCTCGAGCACGTGGAGCGCGCCCCAGTGCGTGGTGGCGGGGCGGCCGGCGAGCAGACCCGCCTGAGCCAGTACGAGCGCGCCGGTGCACACCGAGGTGGTCCACGTCGTCGTCGCATCGATCGCGCGCACCCACTCGATGGTCTCGGACGCGGCGCGCTCCTGCGTCTCGCCCGGACCGCCCGGCACGAGCAGCAGGTCGGTGCGGTCCACCTCGTCGAGGGTGGTCGCGACCTCGACCCCGAGCGATCCGACGTCGGTGCGCACCACGCCGCGGGTCCGGGCGACGAAGGTGACGGTCGCACCGGGGAGACGACTGAGCACCTCGTAGGGGCCGATCGCGTCGAGGGCGGTGAACCGTTCGAACAGGAGGATCGTGATGTCCATGCGCGCGACGCTAGTGACCGGCCCGACGTCGCGCCCCGCCCCTACGATGAACCCGTGCCCGTCGTCGCGTCGATCCCGAGTCCCGCCCGCGGTGTGGTTGAGATCGGACCGCTCCCGTTGCACCTCTACGGTCTCATCATCGCGGTGGGGGTACTGGTCGCCGCCTGGCTCGCCGAGCGGCGGTGGGTGCGCCGGGGCCACGACGGCGACGCGTTCGGCAGCCTCGTCCTGTGGATGGTGCTCGGCGGTGTGGTCGGCGCCCGCCTGTACCACGTCATCACCGACATCCAGTTGTTCCGCGGCCGCTGGCTCGACGTGTTCAAGATCTGGGAGGGCGGGCTCGGCATCTGGGGCGCGGTGATCGGTGGTGGCATCGTGGCGATCGTGCTCGCCCGGCGCCGGCACCTCGACGTCGGTGATCTCATCGACTCGATCGCGCCGGCCCTGGTGCTCGCCCAGGCCATCGGTCGCTGGGGCAACTGGGCGAACCAGGAGCTCTTCGGTCGACCGAGCACGTTGCCGTGGGCGGTCGAGATCGACCCGGCGAAGCGACCCGCCGAGTACGCGCAGTACTCGACCTTCCAACCGACGTTCCTCTATGAGTCACTCTGGTGCCTGGCGATCTTCGGCACTCTGCTCGTGGTCGAGCGACGCGTCCGGCTCATGAAGGGCCAACTCTTCGCGTTGTACGTGATGCTCTACACCGCGGGGCGATTCGTGCTCGAGAACATGCGGACGGACCCGGCGAACCGGCTCGGCCCGCTCCGACTCAACGCGTGGGTGTCGGTGGTCTGCTTCCTCATCGCGGCGTTCGGGTTCGCGTGGGCGGCGCGCCGCGGCGTACCGGCGGTGCCCGACGTCGCCCGGGTCGACGACCCGGGGACGGCCACGGCCGAGCCGTAGACTCGGCCCGCCCCCACGAGGAGTTCCCCCATGACCACCCTCACCACGGCGGCCGCGGCCCGTGCCGTCGCCGCATCCAAGATCTACGGCTCCGGTGACGCCGAGGTACGTGCGCTCGATGCCATCGACGTCGAGTTCGCGGCCGGCGCGTTCACGGCGATCATGGGTCCTTCGGGATCGGGCAAGTCGACCCTGCTCCACGTGCTCGCCGGCCTCGACACGGTGACGAGCGGGCAGGTGTTCATCGGCGACGTGGATCTGAGCACGCTGAACGAGAAGCAGCTCACGCTCGTGCGGCGGGAGAAGTTGGGCTTCGTCTTCCAGGCGTTCAACCTCGTCCCGACCCTGGACGCGCTCGAGAACATGACGTTGCCGCTCGCGCTGGCCGGGGTGAAGCCCGATCCCGAGTGGCTCGACACCGTGGTGCGCACGGTCGGGCTCTCCGACCGCCTCCGGAACCGGCCGAACCAGCTGTCCGGCGGACAGCAGCAGCGGGTGGCGGTCGCCCGCGCCCTGCTCGCCCGCCCGGAGATCGTGTTCGCCGACGAACCGACGGGCAACCTCGACTCGCGCAGCAGCACCGAGGTGCTGTCCTTCATGCGCCGAGCGGTCGACGACCACGGGCAGACGATCATCATGGTCACGCACGACGCGAGTGCCGCCGCCTACGCGGACCGGGTCGTGTTCCTCGCCGACGGGCGCATCGTCGATGAGCTCCGGGACCCGACCGCTGCGGCGGTGTTCGACCGCATGAAGACCCTGGGGGACTGACCGCCCCATGTGGAGGGTCACGCTCAAGGGCCTGCTCGGCCACAAGGTGCGCTTCGTGCTCACGGCCATCGCGGTCACGCTCGGGGTCGCGTTCATGGCCGGCACGTTGGTGCTCACCGACACCATCAAGGTCATCTTCGACGACCTCGTCACCTCGGTGACGGCGCGCACCGATGCCTACGTGCGATCGCGTGACGTCATCGACACCGCGTTCGGCGAGCAGCGGGACCGCGTCGACGCATCGGTGCTCGGCCGGGTGCGCCAGATCGACGGCGTGCGCGAGGCCGACGGCGTGCTCCAGTTCTACGCGCAGGTCGTGGGTCCCGATGGTGAGACGATCGGCAACCCGCAGGGTGGAGCACCGACCCTCGGGCTCATCTGGAATCCCGGGTCCCTCACCGCGTGGCGCCTCGTCGAGGGACGCGGACCGAACGACAACGACCAGGTCGTGATCGACCGTGCGAGCGCGAAGTCGGGCCGGGTGGAGGTCGGCGACACGGTCTCGATCCTGTCCCAGCAGGCCCCCGCGACGTTCCGGGTGTCCGGTATCGCCACCTTCGGCAGCGCCGACTCGGCGGCCGGCGCCACGGCTGCGTTGTTCACGACGCCCACCGCGCAGTTCCTCAGCGGGGCGGTCGGTCGTTACGACGGCATCCAGGTCGCGGGCGACGAGGGGATCTCGCAGCGCGAGCTCGTGGCGCGCATCACCGCCGGGTTGGCCGATCCGTCGGTCCAGGTCATCACCGGGCAGCGGCTCACGAAGGAGAACCAGGACGCATTCGCCCAGCAGCTGCAGTTCTTCAACATCGCGCTGCTGGCCTTCGCGCTCATCGCGCTCTTCGTCGGATCGTTCATCATCTTCAACACGTTCTCGATCATCGTCGCCCAACGCACCCGCGAGATCGGCCTGCTGCGGGCGATGGGGGCGAGCCGCGCCCAGATCACGGCCTCGGTCCTCGCCGAGGCGTCGGTCGTGGGGTTCCTCGCATCCCTCGCCGGGCTCCTCGCCGGGGTCGCGCTCGCGGTGGGGCTCAAGGCGCTGCTCGGCGCAGTGGGCATCGACATCCCGGAGGGTGCGACCCAGGTCCTGCCCCGGACCGTGGCGGTCGGCCTCGGCCTCGGTACCGGGATCACGGTGGTCTCGGCGCTCCTCCCGGCCCGGCGGGCGGCCAGGATCGCCCCGATCGAGGCGCTCCGGGCCTCGACGACGAGCACCACGAAGCGACTCGTCGCCCGGGCGATCATCGGCGTGGTCGTCACGGGCGCCGGCGTGCTCGCGCTGCTCGTCGGCCTGTTCGGTGGTGGCGGGGTGGAGGCCGTCGGGTTCGGGGCGTTCCTCATCTTCCTCGGGGTCGCCGTGCTGCTCCCGGTGATCGCGCGTCCGTTCAGCCGCCTCATCGCGTGGCCGCTGCCGCGGGTGCGCGGCACCGTGGGCACGCTCGCCCGCGAGAACGCGGCCCGCAACCCGCGTCGGACCGCGTCCACCGCGGCGGCACTCATGATCGGCGTCGCGTTGGTCGGCTTCATCACGATCTTCGCGTCCTCCATCAAGGCCTCGTTCGCATCCTCGATCGATCAGGCGTTCCGGTCCGACTACGTGATCCGGACCAAGGGGCAGGGGCCGCCCGGGCTCGGCGGTTTCAGTCCGGCGCTGGCCCGGGAGGTCGCCGGGGTGCGGGGGGTCGAGGCGGCGAGCGGGATCCGCTTCGCCGGGGCCGACATCGAGGGGCGGGCGACCTTCCTCGGTGCGGCCGATCCCGCGACCGCGACCACGCTGTTCGACATCGAGCCGCGTCGGGGGGATCTCGAACGGCTCGGCCCGACCCAGATCGCGGTCTCGACGGAGAAGATGCGCGACGAGGGTTGGCGACTGGGCCAGAGCCTCGCGATCCGATTCCCGCGGGGTCCCGCGAACCTCACCATCGCGGCGACCTACGGCGCGGGCCAGCGGGCCGGTCTGTTCGACTTCCTCATCTCGATCGAGGCCTACGACCTCCACTACACCGAACGGCTCGACAGCCAGGTGTTCATCGAGTTCGAGCCGGATGCTGACCGGCGTGTGGTGAGCGCCCGGATCCAGCGGGTGCTGCGTGCCTATCCGAACGCGGAACTCCAGGACCAGGAGGAGTTCAAGGCGTCCCAGACCCAGCAGGTCGACCAGGTGCTCAACCTGATCTACGCGCTCCTCGCGCTCGCGGTCATCATCGCCCTCATCGGCATCGCGAACACGCTGGGGCTCTCGATCATCGAGCGCACGAGCGAACTCGGCCTGCTGCGTGCGGTGGGCATGACCAAGCGCCAACTTCGGTCGGTGATCCGCTGGGAAGCGGTGATCATCGCCCTGCTCGGCACCCTGCTCGGCATGGTGATCGCCGGGTTCCTCGGGTGGTCCCTCGTGCACTCGCTGGCCGATCAGGGCCTCTCGACGTTCCGGGCCCCGGCGCGAGAACTGATCGTCATCATGGTGTTCGCGGCGTTCGCCGGGGTCGTCGCGGCGATCCTGCCCGCGCGGCGCGCGGCGAAGATCGACATCCTCGACGCGATCTCGTACGAGTAGCGGGTGGGGTCAGCGCCCGTCCTGGAGACGGGCGTCCTTCTCCTTCACCATCGCGGCGAGACCGTCCTGGTACATCTCCATGCGGCGCTGCAGGTCGAGGTCCGAGGAGCCGAGGATGCGCACGGCGAGCAGGCCCGCGTTGCGGGCGTTGCCGACGGCGACCGCGGCGACCGGGATGCCCGCGGGCATCTGCACGATCGAGAGCAGCGAGTCGAGCCCGTCGAGCTGGGCCAGCGGCACCGGCACACCGATCACGGGCAAGGGGGTCATCGAGGCCGTCATGCCGGGCAGGTGGGCCGCTCCGCCGGCCCCGGCGATGATGACCCGCAGGCCCCGGTCCGCGGCCTGCTTCGCGTAGTCCCACATGACGTCGGGGGTGCGGTGGGCGGAGACGATGCGCACCTCGTGTGCGATCCCGAACTCCTCGAGGATGTCGACCGCGCCCTGCATCACCGGCAGGTCGGAGTCGCTCCCCATGATGATGCCGACGAGCGGCTGTGCCTCGGTCACGGGCGAGAGGTTACCGTCTCGTCCCCGAGCCCCATCGGGCCGGCCGATCCAGGAGCGAACCGATGCTGCGCACCCGTCTCACCGAGATCCTCGACGTCGAGCACCCCGTGATGCTCGC
>JBJTOY010000107.1:0-7457 GCA_046074845.1 Actinomycetes bacterium
CTTGGGATGCCAGCATCGCTCACGTGAGCAGTCCACACCGAGCCGTCGAAGTAGCGCTGCTCATGCCGACCCGTTGGATCGTTCTGCCAGCCGGCGTCCATGAAGTTCCTCCCTGCCAGGACTAATTGGGCCAGAGCCAACGGACCGCTGCTCGGGCAGTCGGACGGTAGCGCCTCCGTTGCTCGCGCGCCACTGGCCACACAGACGGCCACCCATGACTCGCGCTCAAGGCGTGCGCAGCGCGTCGATCTCCTGCACCCCGCGCCGCACCTCGCCGTCGATCCGGTAGGACGGCGTGCCGGTGATCCCGAGCGCGAACGCGTCCTCGATCGATGCGACGATCGCGTCGAGGCCGACACCGGCGCGGATCGCGTCGATCGCGGTCGTCGCGTCCAGTCCAACGTCCGCGATGACACTCCGCAGCACGTCCGGTCGGCCCAGGTCGAGACCCTCCTCCCACGCGCCTGTGAACAGCCGTGCGTGCATCGCGTCGAAACACCCCTCGGCCCGGGCGATCTCGGCCGCCTGGAGCGCCGGCCGCGAGTTCCACACCCGTTCGGAAGCCCGCAGCGTGACGCCCTCCGCCTCGACGAGGGCCCGCAGGGCGCCGCTGCCGCCCCGGGGCCGGGGCACCCCTCCGAACGGGATCTCCGGGTGCAGTTCGAAGGGTCGCCACTCGACCCCGTCCCCCTCGGGCCGGGCCGCCCGCACGCGCAGGTGGCCGAGGAACGCGAACGGGCACGCGTAGTCGGACCACACCGTGAGCGTCACGTCCCCGCCCCCGGTGACGATGCCGTGCGACCCCAGTCACCGCGACTGCGCAGGCCGCCGACGTAGGAGAGTCCTGCGAAGCCGAGCGCGACGGCGAGCACGAGGAAGCCGGTGCGGACGGTCAGGATGTCGAGCAGGGCGACCGGGACGAGCGCGCCCGCGACCCAGACGAGCTGGAACCGGGTTTCGAAGCGCGCGAACGCGCGCCCGCGCAGGTGCTCCGGGCCGTCGCGCTGCAGCAGGCTGTCGAACGCGATGCGGGCGCAGGCCGCGGCCACTGCGATCGAGAGGGCGACCACGACCACGGTGAACCGGTTCGGATCGCGGGCACTCACCAGCGCGACGACCGCGGGACCGAGGAGCGCGGCGGCAAGCATGACCTCCTCGCGCACCCTGCGCCGCGCGAACGGCGCGAGTACCACGCCGAGGAAGCCACCCGTCACGCTCGCCGCGAGCACCGCGCCGTAGAACCAGGTCGGCTCGCCCACCTGTTTGAGGTGGAAGGCGAGGAAGAACGTCAGGAAGCCGACCCCGCCCCGCAGCACGGACATGGCGGTGCCGGAGAACACGATGCTCGGGGTGTGCAGTTCGACCTGCTCCTCGACGGTCTCCGGTGGAGCCGCGCGCTCGGCACGCGGGATGCGGAGCGCGAGGAACCCACCGATCGCGAACACGACGGCGGCGAGCCGCAGCGACCACGGGGCACCCGCGACGGCGATGATCGCCGCCCCCGGCGCACCCCCGACCACGCTCGCGACCGTGCTGAGGAGCGCGAGGCGGGAGTTCGCGTCCACGAGCGCCCGCTCGTCCCGCACCACCGCGGGCACGAGGGCCGACTTGGCCACCGCGTGGCCCTTCGCGAGGACGAGGGCGGAGAACGCCAACGGGTAGAGCGCGAGCGTGTCGAGGTAGCGGGCCATGAGGAAACAGACGATCGCCCGGAGGAACAGTCCCGTGGCCATGAGCACCCGACGTCCGGCCCGCGACCGGTCCAGCGCCGGCCCGATCACCGGTGCGACGACCGCGAACGGTGCGATCGTCAGCACGAGGTACAGCAGCACCTGGGTCCGGGACTTCGCGATGTCCTGGGTGAAGAAGATCGACCCGGCGAGCGAGACCGTGAGCAGGGCGTCGCCCACCACGCTCGCGGTGTGGGTGACCGCGAGCCGACCGAACGCGTTGAGTCGGTAGGTGCGTGGGTCACGGTGCAGCACGGCCCTCGCACGCTACTGCCGCACCCCCCGGGCCGCCCCCGCCCCACCTGTTCATCGGCCCGTCGCCCGCGCGTCGTCGCCGCGCCACCGGTCGATCACGGCACCTCCCTACGCTGAGGCCGCGGTCGATCCCCCTCGCCCGCGCCGGGTAGGCCGGACCTCCTCGCCCGGCACCGCTCGCCGACCGGGGTGTGGCAGCCCTCGCCGCACCCCGGTCCGGCGACCCGGGGGACCCGGATCGGACGCTGGGTAGCATCGCCCGCATGGCGTCAGGGAGCAGCGTGCACGGATCGGACCGACTGCTCAACCGCGAGTTGTCCTGGCTCGACTTCAACGAACGGGTGCTCGCGCTCGCCGAGGACCCGGACACCCCACTGCTCGAACGGGCCAAGTTCCTCGCCATCTTCTCGACCAACCTCGACGAGTTCTTCCAGGTCCGCGTCTCGGGCCTCCGGGAGCAGGTCCAGGCGGGGATCCGGACGCTCTCGGCCGACGGCATGGACCCGCTCGCCCAGTTGCGGGCGGTGCGAGACCGGGTCGACGGGCTCGTGGTGCGGCACGCCGGCGTGTTCACGACCGAGATCCTCCCCGCCCTCGCCGCCGAGGGCATCGAGTTCCCGGCCTGGGAGACCCTCGACCCGGCCGACCGCGCCCACCTCGAGGCGATCTTCCGGACCCGGGTGTACCCGGTGCTGACCCCCCTCGCCGTGGACCCCGCCCACCCGTTCCCGTTCATCTCGAACCTCTCGCTCAACCTCGCCGTCACCGTGCGCGATCCTCAGACCGACGAACGGCAGTTCGCCCGCATCAAGGTCCCGCCGAACCTGCCCCGGTTCGTCGGCCTGCCCGACGGGCGCCGGTTCGTCCCGATCGAGGAGCTCATCGCCCGCAACATCGTCGAGCTGTTCCACGGGATGGAGATCCTCGGCTGCCACCTGTTCCGGGTGACCCGCGACGCCGACTTCGAACTCGAGGACGAGGCGGAGGACCTCGTCGAGGCGATCGAGAGCGTGCTGGTGCAGCGCAAGCGCTCGGGGGACGTCGTGCGCCTCGAGGTCGGCAGCGACATCCCGGCCGACGTGCTCGAGGTGCTGTGCCGGGAGTTCGAGTTCCCGCTCGAGGACGTGAACGTCATCGAGGGCCCGCTCGATCTCTCCGGGCTCTGGAACGTCTACCGACTCGACCGACCGGACCTCAAGGATCCGGTGTCCAAGCCGGTGACCGCGCCGGCGCTCGTGCGCAACGACGGACCGGCCGACATCTTCCGGGTGCTGCGCAGCCACGACGTCCTCGTGCACCACCCCTACGAGTCCTTCGCGACCTCGGTGGAGGCCTTCGTGGAGCAGGCCGCCCGCGACCCGAAGGTGCTCGCGATCAAGCAGACGCTGTACCGGACCGGCGGCGCCGAGAGCACGATCATCAACGCGCTGGTGCGGGCCGCCGACGCCGGCAAGCAGGTCGTCGCCCTGGTCGAACTCAAGGCCCGGTTCGACGAGCAGGCCAACGTGGACCGGGCCCGCGACCTCGAGGAGGCGGGGGTCCACGTCGTGTACGGGCTCGTCGGCCTCAAGACCCACACGAAGGTGCTGCTCGTCGTGCGCGAGGAGGCCGACGGCATCCGCCGGTACTGCCACGTCGGGACCGGCAACTACAACCCGGTGACCGCCGGGCTGTACGAGGACCTCGGGCTGCTGACCGCCGACCCCGAGATCGGCGCCGACCTGACGGACCTGTTCAACCACCTCACCGGGTACTCGCGCCGCGAGGAGTACCGGAAGCTGCTCGTGGCCCCCCACTCCCTGCGCACCGGCATCGTGGATCGCATCGGGAAGCAGATGGCGCTCGGCGACCAGGGTCGCATCGTCATGAAGATGAACAGCCTCGTCGACCCCGGGATCATCGACGCCCTCTACGAGGCCTCGACCGCGGGCGTCGAGGTCGATCTGCTCGTGCGCGGCATCTGTTGCCTGCGTCCCGGGGTCGCCGGGATGTCGGAGCGGATCCGGGTTCGCTCCATCGTCGGTCGGTACCTCGAGCACTCCCGCGTCTTCCGCTTCGGTGCCGATCCGGCGACCGCGGAGTACCTCATCGGCTCGGCCGACATGATGCCGCGCAACCTCGACCGCCGGGTCGAGGCCGTCACGCCCGTCACCGACCCGCGCCTGTGCGCGCGCCTCGAGGAGGTGCTGCGCGTCGGCCTCGACGACGACGTGCTCGCCTGGACGCTCGGCGCCGACGGCCGCTGGTCGCGGGTGAGCGGGGAGTCGGGGGTCTCGACCCACGCGGTGCTCGCAGCCCGCGCCCGGGCGCGGGCCCACGCATGACCGTCCGGGCCGCCGGGGGCGTCCTGGTGCGCGACGGCGCCGCGGGTGCCGAGGTCCTCGTGGTGCACCGCCCGCGTCACGACGACTGGAGCCTGCCCAAGGGCAAGGCCGACCCGGGTGAGGACCCCGCGACCACCGCGCTGCGCGAGGTCGAGGAGGAGACCGGCTGGATCGCCGAGATCACCGACGACCTCGGCGAGGTGCACTACACCGACCACCGCGGGCGCCCCAAGACGGTCACCTGGTTCCGGATGCGCCCCGTCCGGACCTCCGAACGGCCCACCGATGACGAGGTGGACGAGATGCGCTGGCTCGCCCCGGCCGACGCGCGCGGGCTCCTCACGTACGACACCGACCGCGCCCTGCTCGAGGACCTCGTATGAGCATCGCCCACACCGTGTACGTCCTGCGCCACGCCCGCGCGGGGAGCCGCAGCCGCTGGGACGGCACCGACGACCGCATGCGACCGCTCACCCCACGGGGCCAGCGTCAGGCCCTCGAGATCGCGGCGCTCCTCGCGCCGCACGTGCGGGAGGTCCACTCGAGCCCGTACCTCCGCTGTGTCGAGACGGTGGCGCCGCTGGCGACCCTCGTCGGTACCGACGTCGTCATCGATGAGCGTCTCGCCGAGGGGAACGACTGGCTCGAGGTCCTGCGCCGCATCGAGGCCTCCACTGCGACGATGGCGATCTGCACCCATGGCGACGTGCTGGGCGACCTCGCGTTCCGGCTCAACGAGCGCGGGATCGCCGGTCCCGGGTCGATCGAGAAGGGCTGCGTGTGGTCCTTCACCGTCGCCGACGGCGCGGTGATCGACGGGCGGCACCACCCGGCACCGGAGGTCTGATGGGGCGCCCGCTGCGCATCGTCGTCACGAACGACGACGGCGTCGACTCCCCCGGCATCCACGCGCTCGCCCGTGCGCTGCACGCAGCCGGCCACAACCTCACCGTCGTCGCCCCGAGCCGCGACTGGAGCGGTGCCGGCGCGTCGATCGGACCGATCCACCTCGACGCCTCGATCGAGGTCACCGAGCTCGAGTGGGACCACCTCCCGGGCGTCCCCGTGTACGCGCTCGACCGGCCCCCGGCGACCGGCGTCTGGGCGGCGTGCCTCGGCGCGTTCGGGCCCGTGCCCGACCTCATCGCCTCCGGCATCAACCCCGGCGCGAACACCGGGCACCTCACCCTGCACTCCGGGACGGTGGGCGGCGCGCTCACCGGCGCCGCGTTCGGCGTGCCGTCCATCGCGGTGAGCCTCGAGTGGGCCACCGGTGAGTACCACTGGGAGACCGCGGCCCGGTTCGCACCGGCCGCGGCGCAGTGGGCGATCAGCGCCGGGGACGCCATGCCCGCGGTGCTGAACGTCAACGTGCCGAACCGACCCTTCGAGGAGGTGCTCGGCGTGCGCGAGGCCCATCTGGCCCGGTACGGCGAGGTCTGGGTCAACAACGCCGACCGCACCGACGGCGACCTCCGCCTCACCTTCGACGGTGGCGGCCGGGAGCCCGACCCCGATGCCGACGTGGCCCTGATCGGCGCGGGGTACGTGGCGGTGACGCCCCTGCTCGGCATCGAGCGGGCACCCCTGACCGGGGCGGCGGACCACGTCGCCTCGGCACTGTCCGAGCGCCCGTAGGGCGCCGGCGACCCTGCGACGTATGCTGCCGCGGCGCCGCACCCCTGCGGCGCTCGACGATCCCCGGCGCGACCGGGAGAAGGAGCACGAGATGTCGGTCGAGGTCGGCCACCCCGCCCCCGAGTTCACCCTGAAGGACCAGGCGGGCAACGACGTCAGCCTCAGCGACTACCGCGGCAAGCAGCCGGTGGTCCTCGTCTTCTACCCCTTCACCTTCACCGGGGTGTGCCAGGGCGAGCTGTGCGAGATCCGTGACGACCCGTCCGCCTTCGAGAACGCGAACGCGGCGGTCCTCGCGATCTCCTGCGACACCCGCCACGCGCAGGCCCAGTGGGCCGAGCAGCAGGGCTTCTCGTTCCCCGTGCTCTCCGACTTCTGGCCCCACGGCGAGGTCGCCCGGGCCTACGGCGTGTTCAACGAGCAGCTCGGCTGCGCGAACCGGGGATCCTTCGTGATCGACCAGGACGGCACCGTCGTGGCGACCTTCGCCTCGGCGAACCTCGGCACCCCGCGGGCCCGCGCCGAGTACGAGGCCGCGCTCGCGAACCTCTGATGCGGTTCGCCGACCTCCTCGGCGAGCCCGACGACGACGGGTCCGCGCCCGGCACGCCCGCACCGGCGGTGCCGGGCGCGCCCGCGACCGGGGCCGATCCGGCCCCGCCCGGCGCGTCCGGTTCCCTCGGCGGTTCCGGCACCGCCGACGACGAGCTCAGCCGCTGGTTCGGACCCGAGGACCGGGCCGAACCGGAGCCCGAGCCGCCGGCGCGGCCGACCCGAGCCGGAGCGGTCGCCGCCGCGACGGGCGCGTACGAGGAGCCGGCCGACGAGGAGCCGTCCGATGCGACGCAGACCCCCACCGGGGCGTCGGCGGCCGTGACCGCGGACGGGTCCCGCACCCGCGACGACCTGCTACCACCGCGTCGGAGCGGGCGCGGGCGTCGCGGCCGCTGAGGCCTCAGCCGCGGGGCCGCTCGTACCGGTAGCCCACGCCGCGCACGGTGAGGATGCGCGTCGGATGCGTCGGGTCGTCCTCGACCTTGGAACGCAACCGCTTGATGTGGACGTCGAGCGTCTTGGTGTCGCCGTAGTAGTTCGGACCCCAGATGCGGTCGATGAGGGTGTCCCGGGTGAGCACCCGGCCGGCGTTCGCCAACAGGATCTCGAGGAGGTCGAACTCCTTGAGCGGGAGGGCGATCTGGTCCCCCCGCACGAACACCTCGTGGCGGGCCGCGTCGAGGACGACGTCGCCGACCTCGAGGGAGTCGGCCCGCTCGACCCCGTCGTCGCCGTCGACCGGCACCCGCCGCAGCGCGGCGCGTACCCGGGCGATGAGCTCGCGCAGTCGGAACGGCTTCGTCACGTAGTCGTCGGCGCCGACCTCGAGGCCGACGACCGCATCGATCTCGGTGTTCTTGGCCGTCACCATGATGATCGGCGTGCGGGACGTGGTCCGGATCTCCCGGCACACGTCGACCCCGGACATCCGCGGCAGCATCACGTCGAGGAGCAC
>JBJTOY010000108.1:0-16901 GCA_046074845.1 Actinomycetes bacterium
ACCGTCCCGAGGTCCTCTACTGCATCGGGGCGAACGGGGTGGCCGGCGTGCGCGGTACCCCGCTGCATCCGCTCGGTTCGGTGGACGACCACGTGTACGTGCTCGAGGACGCCCGCATCGAGGCGCTGATCTTCGACCCGATCTTCGCTGAGCGCGCCGCTGCGCTCAAGGAGCGCGTCCCCACGCTGCGGTTGCTCTCGCTCGGGCCGTGCGAGGCCGCCGACGCCGATCTCATCGAGGTGGCGCAGCGCTTCCAGCCCCAGCCGCTCGTCCCACCCGCGATGGACCCCGACGGGCTCGGTGGCCTCGTCTATACGGGGGGCACGACCGGCAAGCCCAAGGGCGTCATGAGCACCTTCCGTAGCGGCGCCACGATGACGGCGATCCAGATGGCCGAGTGGGAGTGGCCCGAGGACCTGCGCTTCCTCATCTGCACGCCGCTGAGCCACGCGGGCGCCGCGTTCTTCATCCCGACGCTGCTGCGCGGCGGTTCGCTCATCGTCATGCCGTACTTCACGCCCGACGGCTTCCTCGAGACCGTGCAGGAGCACAAGGTCACGGCCACGATGCTCGTGCCGACGATGCTCTACACGCTGCTCGACAACCCGCGCCTCGACGAGTTCGACCTGTCGTCGCTCGACACCGTCTTCTACGGCGCCGCCGCGGCCTCGCCGACCCGCCTCAAGGAGGCGATCGAGCGGTTCGGCAAGATCTTCTTCCAGTTCTACGGTCAGGCAGAGTGCCCGATGACCATCACCGTGCTGCGCAAGGACGAGCACGACCCGGACGACCTGGAGCGGCTCGCCACGTGCGGGCGTCCGGTCCCGTGGGTCGACGTGGCGCTCCTCGACGACGAGGGCAACCGCGTGCCCCTTGGGGAGCCCGGCGAGATCTGCGTCCGCGGACCGCTCGTCATGGGCGGGTACTGGAACAAGCCGGAGGAGACGGCGGCGGCGTTCGAGTTCGACTGGCTCCACACCGGCGACGTCGCGCGCGAGGACGAGCAGGGTTTCTTCACGATCGTCGATCGCAAGAAGGACATGATCGTGTCCGGCGGCTTCAACGTGTTCCCGCGGGAGATCGAGGATGTGCTCGGCACGCACCCGGCCGTCTCGCAGAGCGCGGTGATCGGGGTGCCCGATGAGAAGTGGGGCGAGTCGGTGAAGGCCATCGTGGTGCTGCGTCCGGGGCAGACGGCCGCGCCCGACGAACTCATCGCGCTCGTGAAGGACGCGAAGGGCTCGCACTACGCGCCCAAGACCGTGGACTTCGTCGAGGAGATCCCGCTCAGCCCGCTCGGCAAGCCCGATAAGAAGGCGCTGCGCGCGCAGTACTGGGGTGGCGCGGAGCGTCAGGTCAACTGACCTAGGGTCACCATCTCGTGGAGCCCTCCCTGCGCAGCCGGATCGCCTCGGCCCGCACGGGGCGACGGGCGTGGTGGGTGTCGTTCGCGATCTTCTCGGTGCTCGGGCTCCTCTGGGCCACGGCGCTCCCGCTGTTCGGATCACCGGACGAGCCGGCGCACGTCACCCGAGCGGTGTCGGTGGCGCGGGGCGAGTGGATCGGCGACCGCATCCCCGGGCTCTCCGGGGGCTGGCGCGAGGTCGAGGTGCCGGCCGTCGTCGAGTCGGCGAACGACGTCGGGTGCTACGCGTTCCGCAACGACGTCTCCGCGGCCTGCCTCGACTACTCCGGGTCCGACCGGCGGATCGAGGCCCGCACGACCGCCGGGACCTCCTTCCCCGGGTACTACCTCGTGGTCGGGCTCCCGTCCCTGCTCACGGCGCAGGCACGGGGCGTGTACCTGATGCGGTTCCTCTCGGCGATCCTGGGTGCCGCGCTGCTGGCGAGTGCGCTCGCGTCGGTCCGCGCGTTCCCGAATCCCCGCGTCGGTGCGGTCGGCCTCGCCGTGGCGGTCACGCCGATGGTGCTGTTCGTGAACGGGACGGTCAATCCGTCGAGTCTCGAGATCTCCGCGGCGATCGCGGCGTGGGCGAGTGCGTGCGCACTCCTCGCGGCACCGGCCGAGGGCCCGATCGATCGTCGACTCGTGATCCGTGTCGCGGTGGCCCTCTCGGCACTCGGGCTCTCGCGGCTCTTCGCACCGATGTGGATCGTCGCGATCCTCGGCACGGCGGGTCTCATCGGCGGCCTGACGCTCGTGCGCCGGGCCCTGCGCGACCGCGGCCTGCAGATGGCGGCGCTCGCGGTGGCGGTGGCGACGTCGGCCCAACTCGTCTGGAACATCATCGTGCGGCCGGTCGACACGGGCACCTCGGTCGAGGTCTCGCAGTACGAGCTCATCCGCAACACGATCGGCCGCAGCGGCTTCTTCTACGAGTCGATGATCGGCACCTTCGGGTGGCTCAACGTGAATGCGCCGTACCTCACCGTGGTGGTCTGGACCGCGGCGATCGGCGTGCTGCTCGTGCTCGGACTGTCCGTGGCGTCGAGGCGGGCGTCCGTGGCACTGCTGCTCGTCGCCGCGGCGACCGCGCTCCTCCCGCTGGTGAGCGAGTACCGCGAGGTCCCGATCATCGGTCCGTTCTGGCAGGGTCGGTACACGCTGCCGTTGGCGGTGGGCGTGCCGATCGTGGGCGCGTACCTCATCGGCACCTCGTCGGTCGGCGCCCGGCTCGCCCGGAGTCGACTGGCCCTCGTCGTGGGCCTGGCGCTCGGGACGGGGCAGTTCCTCGGCTTCGCCCAGACGCTGCGGCGGTTCACGGTCGGGATCAACGGGCCCTTCCAGTACTGGCTCGATGCCCCGTGGTCGCCCCCGTTCGGTGCGCTGACCCTCACCGTCGCCTACGTGGCGGCCCTTGCGGTCTGGCTCATCTGGATGCTCGGTCCGACCCCGGAGGATGCGGAGCCGGTGTCGTAGCGTTGCGGGTGTGAGCGACGCAGCGGTCTCCGAGATCTTCGACCCCGCGGCCTGGGACGTCGTCCCCGGCTTCGAGGACCTGGCCGACATCACGTACCACCGGGCGCGGGCGCACGGCACCGTACGGATCGCGTTCGACCGACCCGAAGTGCGCAACGCGTTCCGCCCCGGGACCGTCGACGAGCTGTACCGCGCCCTCGACCACGCACGTCAGTCCTCCGACGTGGGGTGCGTGCTCCTGACGGGCAATGGCCCCTCGCCGCGCGACGGCGGCTGGGCGTTCTGCTCCGGTGGCGACCAGCGCATCCGGGGCAAGGACGGGTACCGCTACGCGGAGGGCGACACGGCCGAGACGATCGACCCGGCCCGCTCCGGGCGTCTCCACATCCTCGAGGTGCAGCGTCTCATCCGGTTCATGCCGAAGGTCGTCATCGCGGTGGTGCCGGGCTGGGCCGCCGGCGGTGGTCACAGCCTGCACGTGGTGGCCGACCTCACGCTGGCGAGCCGGGAGCACGCCCGCTTCAAGCAGACCGACGCCGACGTCGCGTCCTTCGACGGTGGGTTCGGATCGGCCTACCTCGCCCGGCAGGTCGGCCAGAAGTTCGCCCGCGAGATCTTCTTCCTCGGTGACGAGTACTCGGCCGAGGACGCGCACCGCATGGGCATGGTGAACGCGGTCATCGACCACGCCGACCTCGAACGGGTCGCCCTGGAGTGGGCGGCGAGGATCAACGGCAAGAGCCCGACTGCGCAGCGCATGCTGAAGTTCTCGTTCAACCTCATCGACGACGGACTCGTCGGTCAGCAGGTCTTCGCGGGGGAGGCGACGCGTCTCGCCTACATGACCGACGAGGCGGCCGAGGGTCGGGACTCGTTCCTCGAGAAGCGCGACCCCGACTGGTCGGCCTTCCCCTGGCACTACTGACCCGTCAGGTGGGCACCAGCGCGTCGAGCGCGGCGCGCAGTCGGGGGAGTGCCCGGCCGGCCGTGAGTTCGTGGAGCGCCGTCTCGGCCGTGGCCGCCACGACGAGTCGAGCGGTCTCGAGCGGATGCTCGACCGCCGAGCGCAGGTCCTCGGCGAGCAGAATGGCGGTCTGATCGTTCCGACGCTGCACCTCGTCGAGGATTGCGGGCTCGGCCCGGGCCTGGAGCAGCATCGCCCGCACGCCGCGTTGCCGCCGGCAGCCGTCGAGGAACGCCGCGACGCGGGCCCGTGCACGAGCGGGCCCGGGCGGCAGCGCCGCGGTCGCAGCTGCGATCGTCGCGTAGAGGTCGTCGTGGAAGCGTCGATGCAGTTCGACGAGCAGTGCCGTGCGGTCGGCGAAGTGAACGTAGAAGGTGCCCTTGGCCAGCCCCGCCGTTCGGGTGACCAGGTTGATGCTGAGCGCGTCGATCCCATCCCGGTCGACGACCGCGATCGCGGCGTCGAGGAGTTCGTGGCGTGTGGGGTGTGCGGCATCGGCCCGACTCCCGGGCCCCCGCCGGCGGACCTGAGCGTCGGTCACAGGTACTCCGGAACGGCGGGCAGGACGAGCACGAACCGGGTGTCCGTGATCGCCCGGGCGCGATGGACGGCACCCGGCGGGGTGTGCAGGTAGTCGCCGGCACGAAGCACCAACCCGTCGATCTCGATCTCACCGCTCAGCATGAACAGCTCTTCGCCCGCGGGATGCCGATGCGGGTTCCCGGTCACGCCCGCCGGGATCGAGACCTCGATCGTGATGCCACCGGCCTCGTGCACACGGAGGATCCGGAAGGCCCCCGCGGCGTCCGGGCTCTCGAGCCATTCGCCGTCGTCGGCTCGTACGCAGGTCGTCATGGTGCCTCCTCGAAGATGTCGGCGAGGAACGGTTCGACCGCCGCGAGGAACGCGTCGGGGAGTTCGGCGAACGGCTGGTGTCCGCACGCGAACGTGGCGATTGTGGCATCGGGGAAGGAGCGTCGGGCTCGGCGCCCGTCGATCGGCCAGGGGAGCACCGGGTCGTGGCGACCCCACGCCAGCAGCGTGGGAACGCCGACCCGCGTTGCCGCTTCGCGCGCGTCGTGGTCCGGATCGGCGAACGATCGCCAGATCGATGCGAACGCGGCGACCCGAGCCGGGTCGTGCGACATCGCCGTGGCGTTCGATCGGATCGTGTCGACCGTGGCGTTCCGATGGCGCAGGTACAGGCGCGGCAGGACGCGCATCATGGTCGGAGCGACGCGCGCCGACCCGATCACGCGGCACGCGAGGACGCTGCCCGGCCACCGGGCGGTGAAGCCGCCGGGATCGACGAGCACGAGCGCGCGCACGAGGTCGGGCCGAGTCGCGGCGGTGTGGATCGCCGCGAAACCGCCCACCGAGTTCCCGAGCAGCACGAACGGACCGCCGCCGAGCGCGTCGAGGATGCGGGGGAGGAGCGCGGCGTAGCCCAGCGCGGTCGGCGAGGGGTCGGCTGCGGCCTCACCCCACCCGGGCCAGTCGATCGCGTGGACGGTGTGGGTCGCCGCGAGCCGGTTGCGCACCGCGTCGAAGTCCGAGGAATCGCCACCGTTCGCGTGCAGCAGGACGATCGGCTGACCGTCACCGGTCGTGTGGACCGCCGCGCCCTCGATCGATCTCGTCGCCATGGCTCGGAGAATACATGACCTAGCGGTCAGGTACTAACGGGCCGGGATGGGGACCTCGCCGGCGACGGTGGTGCGGTGCATGAGGCGGACGTGACCGCTCACGTCGCCCATGACCATGTGCTGGACCGCGCGGTTGTCCCAGAAGGCGACGTCGCCCGGCGCCCAGCGCCACCGGCAGGTGAACGAGTCCTGGGTGGCGTGCGCGAAGAGCTGGTCGAGGATCGGCCGGGCCTCGTGGCCCCAGAATCCGTCGAGGGCGACCGTGTACTGCTGGTTCACGAAGAGGGTGTCAGCACCGGTCTCGGCGTGCCGGCGCACGACCGGGTGGACCTGCGTGCGGTTCGCCTCATCGGATGTCGTGACGGTCATGCCCTCGAAGCGGTCGTGGACGCCCTGCATCTTGGGTGAGTAGGCGTCGCGCGCGCTGTGCACCGCGTCGAGCCCGCGCAGCATGCGCTGGAGACCGGGGGAGAGGGTCGAGAAGGCGAGCGACTGGTTCGCGAACAACGTGTCGGCCCCGTACGGCGGCACCTCGATGGCATGGAGGATGGAAGCCATCGGCGGCTCGGGCAGGAACGAGAAGTCGGAGTGCCAGACGCCGCCGAACGCGAGTCCAGCGGCCTCGGTCGGCTCGCGACGCACCGCGATCACCTCGGGGTGTTCGGGGATGGCGTGGACGAAGGGCACCGGGCTGTACGGACCGAAACGGCGGCTGAACGCGACCTGCTGCTCGGGGGTGAGCGACTGGCCCCGTAGGAAGATGACGCCGTGGTCCATGAGCGCGGTGCGGATCTCGGCGATGACCGCGTCGTCGAGGTCCGCCGCGAGGTCCACCCCGCCGACCACGGCACCGCACGGGCCGGCCCAGCGTTCGACGGTGAGGTGGCGGAATCCGGTCACGGCCCGGACCGTAGGGCTAGTCGTTGCGGCGGCGCCAGAACCGGAAACCCCAGCCCATGATCGCCCCGAGCACCATCGACACCACGATGACGAGCCAGATGCCCCAGGTCACGTTCAGCCAGAGGAAGTGGACCTTGGCCTCCTGGGTGTTCTGGAGGATGAAGACGAGCAGGAGGACGAACGCACCGCCGCTGGCGATGAGTCCGACCGGTGCGCCCCGCCGGTCGCCGACATGCTTCGCCACGAGGACCTCCAGGATGGCGGACCGCCGCCTGCGGTCACCGGCCAGAGGCTAGCGAAGCGTCAGGTCGCCGATCGCGGAGGCTCGCCCGTAGCGGTAGCCCTGCAGCTTGGTACAGCCGAGGTCGGCGGCGATCCACGCCTGCTCGTCGGTCTCGATCCCCTCGGCGACGACCTCGAGGTGCAGGACCCGCCCGATCTCGGCGATCCCGCGCACGATGGCCCGGTCGAGGGCGTTCGTCGTGAGGCCCGTGGTGAACGTGCGGTCGATCTTCACGACATCGATCGGGAACCGCTTGATGGCCGAGAGGCTCGCCCAGCCCGTGCCGTAGTCGTCGAGCGCGACGGCGAGGCCGTGGTCCCGCAGCGTGGAGAGGTTCCGCTCGACGGTCCCGAGGTCGCCCATGAGGACGGTCTCGGTGACCTCGACGCCGAGGCGGTCCAGCTCGATGCCGCGTTCGCCGACCGCGGCGAGGATGCGCGATGCGCAGTTGCGACGCGTGAGCGCATGCCCCGAGAGGTTCATCCACGCCCGCGGCAGCACGCTGCGGGGGGTGGCCGTGAGGTCGTCGGCGATGAGCTGCAGGATCCGGTCACCGAGATCGTGGATGAGTCCGCTCGTCTCGGCCACCGGGATGAACCCCTCGGGCAGCACCGTGCCGTCGGCCCGGGGCCAGCGCACGAGCGCCTCGTACGAGGCGAGCGAGGCGTCCTGGGCCCGCACGATCGGCTGGTAGTGCACCACGAACTCGCCCTGCTGGATGGCCCGGTGGAGGTCGCCCTGCAGTTCGAGGTGCTCCTGGGCCGCGGCGACCATGCCCGCGTCGTACCGGGCGACCTCGCCGGGGCCCCGCCGCTTCGCCTCGTACATGGCGACGTCGGCGTCCCGGAGCAGATCGTCGTGGACCCCGACCGACGTCGCGGTGCAGGCGACGCCGATGCTGGCGGACACGTGGAGTTCGGTCGAGCCGATGGTGATGGGGGACCGGAGCACCGACTGGATCCGCGCCGCGATGAACTCGGCTGCGTCGAGGTCGGTCATGGGGGAGAGCACCACGAACTCGTCGCCGCCGAGGCGGGCCACGGTGTCGGTGCCGCGCACGGCGTTGCGGAGGCGCAGACCGACCTCACGGATGAGTTCGTCACCCGCCCGGTGGCCGAGCGAGTCGTTCACGATCTTGAAGTGATCGAGGTCGAGCATCGTGAGCGCGACCGGCGATTCGGTCGGCGTCGCGAGCGCACGGGCGAGGCGCTCCTCGAAGGCCAGCCGGTTCGGGAGCCCGGTCAGCGCGTCGGTGCGGGCCTGGGCGTGCAATGCGGTCATGACCCGGGTCTGGTCCGTCGCGTCGCGCATCGACAGCACGATGCCGGCCACGTCGGGCACGTCGACGCGGTTCGCGCAACGCACCTCGACCTCACGGACGGCGCCGGGGCCCGTGACGATGCGGCCGCTGAACCGTCCGGTCGCCCCGGGGCTCGCGGCGACCCGGTGCCACTCGAGCGCGAACCGGCGGCGGTCGGAGGGGTGGACGATGCCGGCGACCGTCCGGTCGACGAGGTCGTGGGCGGCGATGCCGAACACCCGCTCGATCGAGGGGGTCACGCTGCGGACCCGACCGTCCGCTCCCGTGACGACCACGACCTCCTGGAGGTCCGCGTCGAGGGCTGAGGTGAGGGCGGGATCAAGGCCGGGGCGGGCCTGGGCGACGGGTGACATGCCCCTCTATCGGCACGCCGGATGCCCCCCTTGACCACGCAGGGTGGTTCGTGGTCGTCGGCCCCGGGCGCCCCGGTTCCGGGGAGCCGCAGTACCGCGCGGCGCCGGGACCCTGTAGCCTGCTCAGCAACCGGAGCCCAGACGTGCACCGGCCCGAGTAAGGGCAAGCCTCCTCGCCTCATTCGTCGCCTTGGTCGGCGGGTGTGTCGTGCAGGGTGCGATCTCCCCGCTCGTCACACCAGCACCGAGCGGTTCCGGCCGCCCGGTGTCCAGCAAGGAGCAACAAGGATGCCGACTGGCACCGTCAAGTGGTTCAACGCCGAGAAGGGTTACGGCTTCATCTCCCGAGAGGGCGGAGCGGACGTTTTCGTCCACTTCTCCGCCATCGAGGGCTCGGGCTACCGCTCCCTCGAGGAGGGTCAGGCCGTGGAGTTCGAGGTCGGCCCCGGCCGCAAGGGCGAGGAAGCCCGCGAGGTCCGCGTCATCTGACGCACCCGGCGTTCACGAACGCAGCACGAGGCCGACCGGGTCCGCCCGGTCGGCCTCGTCGCGTTCGGGGTGCATCCCGGGTCGTCCCGCGCCGGGACCGCGTGAGGATCCCGTCGCCGGTCAGAAGGCGCTCGGCACCATCGCCTCGATGAGGCGGGGCCCCGGCTCGGCGAAGGACGCGGCGAGTGCCGCCGAGAGATCCTCAGCGGTGGTGACCCGCGAGGCCGGCACGCCCATGCCCCGGGCGAGCGCGACGAAGTCGAGGGCGGGCTCCGAGAGGTCGAGCATCTCGAGCGCCTTGGGGCCGGGGGTCGCGCCCACCCGGGCCAACTCCATGTTGAGCACCGCGTAGGAACCGTTGTTCACGATCACCGTCGTGACGTCGAGGCCGGCGTGCGCCTGGGTCCAGAGGGCCTGCAGGGTGTACATGGCCGAGCCGTCCGCCTCGATGTTGAGCACCCGGCGTCCGGGGGCGGCGATCGCGGCGCCGGTCGCGACCGGCATGCCGTACCCGATCGATCCGCCGGTGAGGGACAGCCAGTCGTGCGGCGGTGCGCCGGCCGTCGCGCCGTTCAGCCAGAGGCCCGTCGTGTTCGCCTCGTCGGCCACGATCGCCTCCTCGGGCAGCAGCGCGCCGACGGCCGCCGCGAGCGACTCGCCGGTCAGCGCGCCGACGGGGCTCTCGGGCCGGGCCCGACCCACCCGCGGGGTGTCCACGCCGGAGGTGTCGATCGCGTCGAGCAGTCCGGTGACCGCGCCCCGGACGTCCTCGCCCGGCTCGACGAGCGCGGTGACCCGACAGCCCTTGGGCACGAGGTCGCTCGGCCGGCCCGGGTAGGCGAAGAAGGACGCCGGGGACTTGGCTCCGATCGTGATGAGGTGCTCGATACCATCGAGCTGCATCTGGGCGAACTCGGCCAGGTAGGCGACCCGCTCGAGCCCGGCGAGGCCTGCGCCGCGGCGCATCCGGGCCGGGAAGGTCTCCCCGAACACCTTGGCGCCGGTCGCCGCGCCGAGTCGCGCGACGTCGGCGAGCAGGGCGGCGTCCCCGGCGATGTCGTCGCCGACGATGATGGCCGCCGGCGCGCCGGCGCGCAGCGTCGCGGCGGTCTCGGCGATGCGGTTGGCGTCGGGCGCGGCGGCGGCGATGGGCGCGGCGGGTGGGGCCACCACGCCTCCCTCCCCCCAGGACGCGTCGGCCGGGAGGATGAGCGTTGCCACGCCCCCCGGTGCGGCCACGGCCCGGGCCACCGCCTCGGCGCCCGCCGCGCCGACGAGGGTGGGGTCGGTGACCGTGTGGACCCAGCAGGACACGTTGCGGGCCACGGTGGCGATGTCGGAATCGAGCGGGGCGTCGAACGCGTGGTGGTGGGTGGCGTGGTCGCCGACGATGGTCACCACGGGGGAGTGGGCCCGGCGTGCGTTGTGGAGGTTGGCGAGGCCGTTGCCCAGTCCGGGGCCGAGGTGGAGCAGGACCGCAGCGGGTCGCCCGGCCACTCGCGCGTACCCGTCGGCCGCGCCCGTGGCCACCCCCTCGAACAGCGCGAGCACCCCGTGCATGCCGGTCACGTCGTCGAGCGCGGCGACGAAGTGCATCTCGCTCGTGCCCGGGTTCATGAAGCAGACCTCGACACGGGCGTCGACGAGCGTACGGATGAGCGACTGCGCACCGTTCACGGGCGGGATCCGATCAGTCGAGGAGCGTGCCGGGGTTCAGCACGCCGTTCGGGTCGAAGGCGGCGCGGATGCGTCGCATGAGCGCCAACTTCGCGGGATCCTCGAGTTCGAGGAACCAGCGCTGCTTGGCCGTACCGATGCCGTGCTCGCCGGAGATCGCTCCGCCCAGGGCCATGCCCGCGGCGAAGAGGCTGCGGAGCACGGCGTACCGGGTCTCGACGTCGCCCTGGAAGACGGACAGGTGGACGTTGCCGTCGCCCGCGTGGCCGCAGCCGGCGATCCAGGTCGAGTGCTCGTCCGCGATTGCCGCGACGCGATCCATGAACTCGGGGACGCTGGCCCGGGGCACGACGATGTCGACGATGTCGTCGGCGCCGTTGGCCTTCGCGGCCCAGAACGCCTTCTCGCGGGCCTCGATGAGCTTCTCCCCGGCGGCCGGGGGGAGCACGTAGACGTCGATGGCGCCGAGCCCGGCGAGCAGTTCGCCGATCTCGGCGACGTCCTCGTCGAGGCGTTCGGCCGTGCGCTGCTCGACCATGACGACGAGGTACGCGAGTGCGGCGCTGCGCACCGCCTCGGGGATGCCGAGGTCGAGGTGCACGTACTCGGTGACCACCGACATGGTGAGGAGGTCGATGTACTCGAGGATGAGCGGGCCGACGCCCCGGTCGAGGATGCGGGGCACCGCGGCGGTCACCGCCTCGAGCGTGTGGAACGGCACGAGGATCGTGGCCGTGTGCTCGAGGCGCGGGTACAGGCGCAGCGTTGCCTCGGTGACGACGGCGAGGGTGCCCTCGGAGCCGGTGATGAGCTGGGTGAGGTCGTACCCGGTCGTGGCCTTCACGAACTTGCCGCCGGTCCGGATCACCTCACCACCGGCGAGGACCGCCTCGAGGCCGAGCACCTGGTGGCGGGTCACGCCGTACTTCACGGCCCGCATGCCGCCCGCGTTGGTGGCCACGTTGCCGCCGAGGCTCGCGCTGTACTCGCCCGGGAACACCGGGTACACGAGTCCGAGGGGCGCGAGTGCGGCGTCGAGGGCCTCGAGCGTCACGCCCGGTTGCACGGTGGCGGTGTGGTTCTCGGTGTCGATCTCGAGGATCGCCGTCATGTGCTCGAACGACACGAGCACGCCGTTCGGGTCCGGGACGGCCGCACCCGACAGGCCGGTCCCGGAGCCCCGGGCGGTGACGGGCACGCCGAGATCGTCGGCGAGGCGCAGCACGGTGGCGACCTCGTCGGTGGCGACGGGGCGCACGACGATCGCCGGGCGGACGGGGGTGACGGTGAGCGCCTCGTCGTGCGCGTAGTCGTCGGAGATCGCCTCACCCGTGAGCACCCGGCCGGCGGGGAGCACACCCCGGAGGGCCTCGGCCAGGGCGGCGGCTCGGGTCGGGTCGGAGGCCACGATCATGGACGCAACCGTAGCGAGGAGCGCCCTCGTTCCGCCGAGGGGTGCAGGGGTAGCGTGCCCCGCCATGACCTACCGCGTGATCCAGTGGAGCACCGGCAACGTGGGCATCCACGCGCTGCGGCTCATCGCCCGCCATCCGGACCTCGAGCTCGTCGGGCTCTGGGTCCACAGCCCGGAGAAGGTGGGGGTCGATGCCGGGGTCCTCGCCGGCATCGACCCGACCGGCGTGCTCGCCACGAACGACATCGACGCGCTGCTCGCGCTCGACGCCGACTGCGTCTGCTACACGGCCACGGCCGACCTGCGGCCGGCCGAGGCCCTCGCCGACATGGAGCGCATCGCCGCGTCGGGCAAGAACATCGTGTCCTCCTCGGTGGTGCCGATGATCTGGCCCGAGCACATGCCGGCGGGTCTCCGCTCCCCGCTCGAGCGGGCCTGCGCCGAGGCGCAGGTGTCCTGCTGGACCTCGGGCATCGATCCCGGGTGGGCGAACGACCTCCTCCCGCTCGTCCTCTCCGGATCCTGTGAGTACATCGACTCCATCCGCATGATGGAGATCGTCAACTACGCGACCTACGCGCAGCCGACGGTGCTCTTCGACACGATGGGGTTCGGTGGTTCCCTCGAAGACACGCCGATGCTGCTCCAGCCGGGGGTGCTGACCTTCGCGTGGGGCGGCGTCGTCAAGGCGGTCGCCGCCGGGCTCGGGGTGGAGCTCGACGAGATCCGCGAGGCGCACGAGCGGGTGCCGACGCCGGTCGACGTCGACCTCGGGTTCGGTATCGTGCGGGCGGGCACGACCGGAGCCATGCGGTTCGAGGTTCAGGGCATGGTCGGCGGCGTGCCGCGGGTGATCCTCGAGCACGTGACGCGCATCGACGACGATCTCGCACCGGACTGGCCCCAGCCGGTCGGTCACTCCGGGTACCGGATCGTGGTCAGCGGCAACCCGTCCTACATCTGCGATGTGCAGATGATGGGTGACGACGGTGACCACAACACCGGCGGTCTCGTCGGGACGGCCGGTCGACTCGTCAACGCCATCCCGGCGGTCTGTCAGGCGGCGCCCGGTCTGCTCTCGGTGCTCGACCTGCCGCTCGTCCCGGCGAAGGGCCTCGTCACGTCCTGACCGCGAGTTCGGCGGCGTCGCGGAAGGCGCCTTCGAGTCGCTCGATCGCGCGGGCGTCGCCGATCACGTCGACCGGCACCCCCGCGGCCCGGCACGCGTCGGCGAGTCCCGGCGCGTGCTCGCTCGGCGTGGCGCACAGGACGCTCGCCGCCGCGATCTCGGTCTCCGCACCCTCGGCGTCGACCGTGAGCACGGCGGTGGCGGTGATCCCGGTGGCCCGCGTCCGCATCCGGATCTCCACCCCGGCGGCCTCGAGGTCGGCGATCCATCGGAACCGCCCGGGCAGGCCGAGCTCGGCGCCCACCACGCCGCTCGCCTCGACCACCGTGACCGGGTGGCCACGCCGACGCGCGAGCCGGGCCAGCGTGAGGCCGGCCTTGCCGCCCCCGAGGACGACGACCGGTCCGTCGGTGAGCGCCACGGTGCCCGATGTCCACGGCCCGAGCTCGGCCGTGGTGTGCACGTGGGGTCGATCGGCACCGGGGAGCTCCGGGGCGGTCCAGCGCGCGCCGGTGGCCACCACGACGTGTTCGAACCCGGCGGCGTCGGCCGCGGTGGCGGGGCGCTCGAGGACGATCTCGACGTCGTGGCGCGCGACCTGACCCATGAGCCAGGTGAGCATGCGGTCGAGGTGCTCGTCGGCCCCGGCCGCGATCGCCAGCATGCCGCCGAGGCGCGCACCCGCCTCCTGCAGCACCACACGGTGGCCCCGGGCCGCGAGGCGCCAGGCCGCGTCGAGCCCGGCGGGACCACCGCCCACGACGAGCACACGTCGGGGTGCCGCGGTCGGGGTCAGCTCGAGTTCCGCGTCGCGTGCGGTCTCGGGTCGGGCCACGCAGGCCACGTGGGTGTTCAGGAAGATGTTGCCGATGCATCGGTACTGGTAGATGCAGGGCCGCGCCTCGGCGAGGCGTCCCTCGGCGACCTTCACCGGGAGGTCCGGATCGGCGAGGAGCCGGCGGCCCATCGCCACGAAGTCGGCATCGCCGGCCGCGAGCACCGTCTCGGCCTCCTGCGGGTCGAGGTGGCCGAAGGTGATGACGGGCACCGCCGCGTCGATCGCGGCGCGCACGGCGCGCGCCGCGGCGACGAGTGTGCCCGGCGTGTGCGGGGTGTGCGCGTCGGTGATGCCGGTGCCCACCGACGGATCCGCGTACGCGCTCACGTGCAGTGCGTCGACGCCGGCGGCCACGAGGCGGGGCGCGAGGTCGAGTGCGTCCTCGAGCGTCTCGTGGGGATCGCGGTGGTGCTCGACCGCGTTGAACCTGACCCACATGGCGAGGTCGGGCCCGATGCGGGCGCGGGCCGTCGAGACCGTCTCGAGGAGCAGGCGGTCGCGTCGGGCGCGGTCGCCGCCCCACTCGTCGTCCCGGGTGTTGGTGGCGGGGGAGCGGAAGGCGTCGAGGATGTAGCCGTGCCCGCCGTGGATCTCGATCGCGTCGACGCCGGCCCGCCGGGCCCGGTCCGCCGCCGCGGCGAACGCCTCGATGACCGCGAGCAGGTCCTCGGTCGTGGCGATCCGCAGGTCGACCCTCGAGGTCGGCGTCGTGAACGGCCGCTGCATCGCGGCCTGCTCCTCGTCGCTGATGATGCGACCGATGCGGTCCGGGCCGTGGTACGTCGGGGGTGCCGGCATGAGCAGCGGGCTCCCGGTCTGGATCGCGTACAGGGACTGCGGCCCGCCGTGGGTGAGTTGGAGCGCGAGGCGCGCGCCGTGGCGCTGCACCCGTCGGGCGAGTTCGGCGATGCCGGCGACGTGGTCCTCGGTGTGGAGGGCGGTCTGCTCGGCGGCGAAGGCACCGCCGGGGTAGTCGACCGCGACCGATCCGACGATGACGAGGCCGACGCCGCCCCGGGCCCGGGCCTCGTAGTGGTCGATCTGCCGGGCCGACACCGTCCCGTCGGGTTCGGCGAGGGCATCGCCCATCGGGCACATGAGCATCCGGTTGCGGACCGTCAGCGTGCCGATACGCCCGGGCGCGAGCAGGTGGGGGAACGCCGTCACCGGTTCATCGTGCCACCTGGGCCCCGGTTGCGCGTCCCCGTCCCGACCGTGGGAACCTCCCCTCATGCTCGAGGGTCACGTCCACCCTGATTTCGCACCCGTCGCCACGGCGATGCGGGCGGCCCTGTCGCATCGGTCGCCCCACCCGGGAGGTGGCGCGGTATCGGTCGTGCACCGCGGTGAGGTCGTCGTCGACCTCTGGGGCGGGACCCGGGACGCCGGCACCGACCCCTGGCGCGCCGACACGGTCGGCCTCTCCTTCTCGACCACCAAGGGCGTGGTGGCCACCGTGGCGCACCGCCTCGCCGACCGTGGACTGCTCGACGTCGACGCGCCGGTCGCCGAGTACTGGCCGGAGTTCGCCGCAGCGGGCAAGGAGCGGATCACCGTCCGTCTGCTCCTCGCCCACGACGCCGCGATGCACCGACTCCGCGGCATCGTGCCGGACGCGTTCGCCATGCTCGACTGGGACACCACCTGTGCGGGTCTCGCCGCCGCCGCACCGATGTGGGAGCCCGGGACGCGCGCCGGGTACCACGGCGTCACCTACGGGTGGCTCGTCGGGGAGGTCATCCGACGGATCACCGGCGACACCGTGGACGCGGCGGTGCAACGCGAGGTCGTCGGCCCGCTCGGCATCGACGCGATGGGCATCGGGTGGCCCGAGGACCGACGCGACCAGCGCGCGGATCTCATCGTCGCCTCGAGCCCGACGTCCCGCTTCGAGGCGCGTGCGGACCGCGGCGCGACCGTGCGGTGGGTCCAGCCGACGGTGGACGCCTTCGTCGTGCCCCGCTTCACCGAGTTCATCCGATCCGACGCGGCCTACGCCGGCGAACTCCCGGCGCTCAACGGCTGCTTCACCGCTCGGGGCCTCGCCCGCATGTACTCGGTGCTCGCGCACGGCGGCGTCGACCCGGTGTCGGGGGAGCGGTACCTCGGGGAGGCCACGCTGCGACGCGCCACCGAGATCCAGCGACCCGGCCGCCGGCCCGACGCGGTGGTCGGGTTCCCGATGCGTTGGCGCCTCGGCTACCACATGGCGGCGACGAACCGGGGGGTGATCCCGAACGGCTTCGGGCACTTCGGATTCGGCGGGTCGGGTGCGTGGGCCAGCCCGGACGACGACCTCGCCGTCGCGTTCGTGTGCAACCGTGTCGCCGGCACGCCGTTCGGCGACTTCCGGATGCTGCGGATCGGTGCGGCAGCGCTGCAGGCCGCCCGCCGACGCTGACCCGCGCTACTGGAACGGGGTCGAGAGCACTGGCTGGGCCGACGCGTCGCACGCGATGAGCCCGGCGCGCTCGACGGCGGCACCCCGGTGGGCGAGGGCCGCGAGGTACCCGGGGAACTGCTCGAGCGACAGGAAGGCGGCCCGGCTCGGGTACCAGACGGCCACGACCTCGTCGTAGTCCTCGTGCTCGCACCCGATGACGACCTCACGTGCGTCGGCGGACCACAGGATCGCACCGCCAGCCGCGGTGATGGCCTGGAACGCCACGATGCCGTAGCGCAGGTAGGCCTCCCGGCCGGACACGTCGGGGTCGGCGCCGGTCCAGTCCGTGGGGTACGCGGCCCGGTCACGGTACTTGTTGAGGTTCAGCATGACCACGGGCGACGGATCCGACGCGTCGACGACGGCCTGGATCGTGGCGAGGTCGGGCTGGACGTGGTCGGACATCGATGGGGCCCCCGGTTCGGACTACTTGGCGAGGAGCGCGAGCAGCGAGCGGGTCACGATCGCCTCGGCCTCGGGGGGGGTGTGTGCCGCCCCCACCCCCCAGTACCCCATCTACCCTAACAAACACCCAACCCCCAACGCGCTCCGTAGCTCGCGGG